>CAXTJW010000236.1:0-6109 GCA_964244305.1 uncultured Acetobacteraceae bacterium | reverse complement strand
CTGCTCGACATGAAGGCCCGGCTCGACGCGCGCCAGCGCGAGCAGCGCTGACACGGCACGGGCGGGGAGCGCGAGAGTTTCCCGCCCGTGCCGACACGCCATGCCTTGCAGCGTCAGTACGGCCCGATCCGTCGAGGACGGGTTGCGGCAACATGGCACGCCAACACACGGGAGCACGGCACGATGCCATGGCGGCGCTTAAACCCGGCGGCGGTAGTCGAACAGCTGCGCGCCCGGTGCGAACCGGGCGACGAAGCCGTCGCCGAGCAGGCGCTCGCGCACCTGCGTGAAGCGTTGCTGAGCGGCACGTATATCGCTGTCGAGAACGAAAGCGGCCGAACCTTTCTGGGCACCCAGGCAGAGGCGGCGGAATACATGCTCATGCAAGCCCAGGACTGACCGGGCATGATGCTGCGGTCCGGCGCACACGCACAGCGAACGATGAACATTCCGGCGGCTGGTATGGCGGCAACCGGCGCGCACGGCATGCGGTCATTGTCGGCGGGAGAACAGGTCGCCCTGCACGCCGAGCCGGCCGCGGCGCAGCACCTCCGTCATCCGTGCATAGGCGTCGCACCGGAGGGCAAGCCGATGGCGCTTTCGCCCGGCCTCGGTGTCGTTGCCATCCCATACGTGACGCCAGGCCATGCGTCCGAACCCGTCCCGCTCGGCGATCGCCACGAAGCGGCTGCGCCCCCTGATCGGCATATCGATTTGGACGTGGCCGCAATCCCAAGGCGGATCTCCCAACCGGGTGACATGCACCCGCAATGATGCTGCCCTCAGCGCGTGCAGCATGTTTTGGATGGACCAGGGATCGGCGCGCACGTGGACGGGCAAGGCGATGCGCCGCCGCCGGGCGCGCGGGTCGGGATCGAAGTCCTGCGGCCGCGGGCGCACGAGGCAGGACGGCGACGCCACGGGATCGATCCAAAGGTCGGCCATGGCGGGCGGCCGGTTGGAGCGCCTGGCCCACGCGGCTGCGTTGAGCAGCCATACGCGCTTGCCCGTAGCGAGGGAGATGCGGTCGGCCGCCTCGCTGAACTGGCGGTGGAGCTGGCGCTGCCGGTGCCCGTCGCTTTCCGCGGCGGCCACGGCGCCGGCGAGCGTCCGCAGGCGCGCCTCGTGTTCATCGCGCATATGCGGCTCGCGGCCGGGCACGCGCTCGCCGTGCAGGCGCATGTAGGCATCTTCGAGCACCTGCGCCCGGGTCCGCACGACGTCGACCGAGAGCACGTCGCCCGGCTGGTAGGGTCCGCTCACCTCGCCGATCAGCGGCAGGGTGGGACCGGTGCGGTGCAGGAAGTGCAGGCCGACGCGGCTGGTGTAGCTGCCGGTGAGCACCCCGCCGTCGGCAAGGGTCACACGCACGACGGCCCGCTCCTCGCACGCCGCCCAAAGGTTCGGGTCATCGACGGAGCCTGAGGCACTTGGGAGACTGTCCGTTTCCATCGCGCACGTCACGCGGCCGGAGGAAGATGGCGGGCGCCGCCGGCACGGTCCTGGCGGGTCATAGCCCCACCCCGTCATCCAGCACGAAGGGCGTGAGGACGGTGGCGCCGGTCAGGCGGCACAGGTGCAGGATCATCGGCACCCCGTCGACCTCGCTGAGATAGCCGTGATGGCGCTTGGCCTCGACCATCGTGCGGGTGAGCACCGGCAGGGCGGTGCGCTGTGCCAGATCGTCGAGCGCCGCCTGACGGCCGGCATAGGGTCCGCGCCACTGGCGCGCGTTGTCCGGGCGCACGTCGGGGCAGCGGAAGTACCACCGCCCGCAGCAGAACGGCATGACTTCGGCAGCAATGCCATTCACGACCAGGCGCTCGGGCAACACGGAGATGGCAGGGTGGGTCATGGTCGTACTCCAGACGTGCAAAGGCCCGCACGATGGCGGGCCTGTTCGGGGTGGGTCATTGCCGTTGGATTTGCGGCAGCGCTTTGCGGTGGGCGATGCCTCGGCGTTTCAGTCCGGGGCGGAAACCTGGGCGGTTTGCGCCCGCCACCAGCGGTCGTCGGCCGCGGCACCCGCGTCCCACCAATCGGCTTGCGTGTCGCAGCTGGCGGCGTTCTCCAGCACGGCGGCCTTGGCTTCCGGAGACAGGTGAGGCAAGGCCGCGTGTGCGCGGACGTTTCCAGCTTGCCTCCGCCAGCGCGCGGCCTCGCCGTGGCAGAAGCGCATGCTGCAAGCGTGCGCCTCGGCGGTTTTGACGGACTGAGCCATGCCGCTAGTCCTCCCGATCCGCGCGCCAATACACCCGCCGCTCCTTGCCAGGCGCGTCGACAAGCGTCCCCGTGTCGTTGATGTCGTCGATGCGGCCGGGACGGGTCGGAAACCAGCCGTGGCCGGCGACACTGGTGGAAAGATAGCGCGTGCCGTTGACGCAAAATTCGTATGTCCCGGCGGTACAGCACGGTGAGATGAACGCTCGGCCGGTGCGGCAGGCGTCCGGGAAAGGCGGGTCTTCGGTGGTGTCGTCCATGCGCTGTCTCCGATTGCTGACAGTCAGGCGGGACCGGCACGATGGCCGGTCCCGGATTGGCCCAAAGCCGAAACTTCAGGTCGAACCAGTGCGAAACGGCGCGCTCAAAATGGGATGTCGTCGTCCAGATCAGCGCCCGCGCCGCCGCCTGCCCCAGCCGTGGCGGGCTCACGGCGCGGTGCGGCGCGTTCGCCGCCATCGCGCTTGCTGTCCAGGAAGGTCAGGGTGCCGTTGAAGGCGCCGAGGTGGATCTCAGTGGAATACCGCTCGACGCTGCCGGCGTCGGTCCACTTGCGGGTCTTGAGCTGGCCCTCGACGAAGACCTTCGCGCCCTTCTTCAGGTAGGTCTCAGCCAGGCGCACGAGGTTGTCGTTATAGACGACGACGCGGTGCCACTCGGTCCGCTCCTTCCGCTCGCCGGTGTGCTTGTCCTTCCAGCTTTCGCTGGTCGCGAGGCTGAAGGAGGCGACGCTGCCGTTCTGCAGGCTGCGTATCTCGGGATCGGCGCCCAGGTTGCCGATCAGGCTGGCTCGGTTCAGATAGCCGCTCATCTCTCATCTCCGTTCTCACCGACAGGCGGCTCCGGCCCGTGCCGGTGCGTCCCCTCGGGTGCGGCTTCTGGGAAGCGGGACGGGGGCCGGGTCAGCCCCGGAGGCGTGCGAGCGGGCAGGGTCGGGCTGCGGCCGGCGCGGGCCTGCCTGGAGGCCTGCGGCGGACGCGGCCTGGCCGTGCCTGTGCGAGCGGGCTGGAGCCGCGCAGCGGGGCGCCACTTGGCGCAGGGTTGGCCCGGACCCCGGCCCGGTTCAGGCCGCAGCAACACGAGGGGATGCGCCGGCACGGGCCGTTGCCAACAGACTCTCCCCCCTGTTCATGTCTCCGCTCGGACATGCGTTCACTCGTCTCGTCCGTTCTCCGGTTCCGTTCTCGCCGGTTCGTCGTCTGGCTCAGGATCGGGCCGTGTGTGCGGACTGGGCGGTTTGCCGGGGTAGGTTCCCTGTCGACGGCTCGGGGCTACTCTGCCGTCAGCCCAAGCCGAGGGTTAGCTGGCTGTTCCCGTCCCGGCGGGGTCGTGACCTGGCGGGGGTGGGCCGGTTCACGGGAACCAGCACGATGCGCAGCGTGCCGGGATCGGCGCCTACGGCATCCTGGCCGTACTTTGCCAGCAGTCGTGCTAGCCCATCCTATTCAGCGCGCTGAGGTTCATTTCGCGAGCTGAGCGGCGGACATGGTTCGACGACGCGTCTGTTTCATCGCGATTTCGGTCCGAAGGTGCTGGGCGCTGGGGTTGGCGAGATGGGGCAGTCCGGGGCCGATTGCCCCGGCGGTCATGGCCCGGCGAGTTGGAGGCTGCGCGCGACGCCACGGAACAGGCCGGCCTCGGGGCAGGCGCCGGCGAGCGCGATGCGGACCCGCGTGGCGGTTTCGGTGATGCGCCCGGCGATCTTGAGCAGGCGCAGCCGCAGGGTGGTGAACTCGGCCGTGGCAAGCGGCTGAGGCTTGGGGATAGCGTCGCGCACGGTCAGCATGAGCCAGTAGGCTGCGGTGTGCAGCACGAGGCGGACCTGGTTGGCAAGCGCCGAGCGGCAACTGGTGCGGTCGGACGCAAGCTGGCCCTTGTGGAGCTTGATCAGGTTTTCCGCCTGTCCGCGCGCGCAATACAAGGTGTCGTAAAGCCATTCGGCGCTGCCGGTTTCAAGGTTGGTCACCACGCAGCGGATGTCCAAACCCATGGTGCTGGCCTCGATCCTGGCCGAAACCCGGCGCTGCCGGCCCCGGGACTTGGCGCCGTAGCGGACCTCGGCATATCGGCGCAGCACCGGTGCTTGGGCTTCGGCACGCCGGACCCGGACATCGTCGGCCGCCTGCTCAAGCAACCGGCTCAGCACGGCGTTGCCCGGCAGGCCGAAGATGTAGTCAACCGCGTTCGCCTCGCACCACGCCATCACCTCGGGCCGCCCGTAATGGCCATCGCCGCGGATGGTCAACCGCGTGTTCGGCCAATGCTTGCGAATGCGGCGCACCAGGCGCCTCACATGGCAGCAAACCTCGAACCCAGACGGCGTCTTGCCGGGCCGCAGCAGAACCGCGACCGGACGTGAGGTTGCAATGTCGTAGACATGGATCGGCATGAAGCAGCGCTCGTCGTGGTGCGCATTAAACAAGGCCATCTGCTGATGCCCGTGCACGACGTCGACGGTGTCGTCGATATCCAGCGTCACCGCCTTGGGCGGCCTGGGATAGCTGGCGCAGTAGGTGTCGACCATGGCGTAGGTCAGGCGCACCACCTCGCGTAAGCTGGGCGCGTTCTCCCAGCGTGACATGGTCGGCTGCGAACACAGGTCGGGGCCGCTGTCCGGGAGACGGCCACAAGCGAGCTTGAAGCCGGGGTCCGTGCGCAGGTGGTCGAGGTCGTCGGCGTCCTCATAGCCGCAGGCAATGGCGAGCATGCGGGCACGCAGGATGTCGGCGACGCTGTGCGTCACGAACAATGGGTTGCGAGGATCAGCAATCAGACCTGCCAAGCTAACGGCGATCCCCAAACGGCGCTCGGCGGCCGCCAGCAGCATGACGCCGCCATCAGAGGTGAGGCGTCCGCCATCGAAGCTGGCGATGACTTTCTTGCGGCCCACGGCTGGAAACAGGAATGGCGCGGTCGTATCGTCAGACATGGCGCGTGTGGCTCGGCGTGATCGGGTGAATGGATGGCTTCGACACCCAATCCGTAAACGCAATCAGCAGCTTACGCGACACCCGCTGCCGTGTCCCAGCCATGCCCTGAATAGGATGGGCTAGCTCGGCACGGTCGGCGGCATCCTGATCGGCGCAGAGGCGCTGTCGGTAGATGCCGAGCAGCTCCGTTCGGCGCAGCCGGCGGATGATCTCGCGTTCGACGTCCGACCAGGTCGTAGCGGGCTCGCCGTAGCATGGCCAAGCCAGTGCCTGTTCGATGAACTCGACCTTGCCGGCGGGTTTGCTGAAGAACTCGGTCCAGAAGCCATCCAGATCGTAGCAAGCGATGTATCCAAGCAAATGGATAAGCTGCCGGTAGAAGCGAAGGGTGAACTGATGTCTCGGGCAGTCGGACGAGATGAACCGCAGGAAATGCAGGGCGAACGAAGCCTTGTTCGAGGCAGGCTGGAACCGTGTCGGCGTAAAATCCTGGGCGACCGGCGCGGGGTCGCGTAGAGCGCGCCCGATCGTCGCTGGCAGGGCGATAGGTGTCATAGCCGTCTCCTTCCGCGGCAGCCGGAGCTGTCGCGTATGGGCGTGGGTCAGGCCGCGCGCACGAGCTTCGGCAAGGCGGGCCGGGCCGTCGGTGGCCGACAGCGGTAGAACCGGAGGTCGGGCAGGGTGGGATAGTTGGCAACGCCCTTCGTCAGGCCGAGGTCGTCGTGCAGCAACAGCCGCACGGCGACGGTGCGTTGCCGGCCGTCGCGCAGCGAGCGGACCACAGCCATATCCGACCGTCCGCTCCAAAAGCTGCTTCGCCACTGCCCCGTGTCCGGATCGCGGCGGTTGGCGTGCAGCAGTCCGTTGAGGAAGCCCTCGACCCGCCAAGGCACCCGGCAAACGGCACGGCTACCGCAGCGGTCGCGAAAGAATGCCTCGTCTTGAAGATAGAACAGGGA
>CAXTJW010000235.1:0-6172 GCA_964244305.1 uncultured Acetobacteraceae bacterium | reverse complement strand
GGTGCTCGGGGTCGTTGATGTCGAGGCTGTCGTGGTAGAACGCCGACAGCGCGCCCACCACGCCGCACAGCACCGCCATCGGATGCGCGTCGCGGCGGAACCCGTCGAAGAACCGTCGCAACTGCTCATGCAGCATGGTGTGCCGCATCACGCCATATTCGAAATCGTGCCGCTGCTCGGCGTTCGGCAGCTCGCCGTTCAGCAGCAGATAGGCGACTTCGAGGAAACTGGAGTGCTCGGCCAGCTGATCGATTGGGTAGCCGCGATGCAGCAGGATGCCCTGGTCGCCGTCGATGTAGGTGATCTTGCTCTCGCACGACGCGGTCATGCCGTAGCCGGGGTCGTAGGTGAAGATGCCCAGGGTGTTATAGAGCTTGCCGATGTCGGCGACCGATGGGCCGATCGTGCCCTGCTTCAGCGGCAGCGAGATCGATTTGTTGGAGCCGTCCAGGGCCATCGTTACGGACCCGTTTGCCGTGTTGCTCATGCTGTCATCCCGTTCTGACCGGGCGGAGATCGCCGCCCTGCGACTGCGTAGTGCCAGGCATGCGTCCCGGTCCGCGCTTCATGGCAAAATAAGGGCGACACGCCCCAGGAAGCAACCTTCGCAATTGCAGCAAAAATTTACGCTAGCGAACGAGCTTGGGGCCAGCGTCGTCTCGGGCTGTCGGCAACCGGCACGTCTCGGTTAGGGCGGCGCGGTCGTTGATGCTTGCGTGTGCCCTATAACCAGAACGCTGGCGTCTTGCGAAAGCGTTTCCATGCCTCGCCGATTTGTGAGCGCGACGCCATCGCCCCGGCGGCGACGAAGCCGCCCACGAGCCCGGCCGCATAGCTGCGCTCCGACCGGCCGAGATGCGCCATCAGCGCACCGGCCACTGCGCCGTCGTTCAACGCTCCCAGTTCCTCCTGTAGCGCCGCCAGCTGTTTGACGAACCGGCGGGCGGGCTTATCGGGAAACAGCGGCAGGAAGAATTCCGCGGTATAGCGCAACCGCTTGCAGTCCTTCCGCAGCTCGTGCAGCGATTCTATAGACAGCGTCGCCAATCCCCGTCCGGCGCGGCGCACCCGTTTCACTTGATGATCGAGCGCCATGCCGGCGAACACGGTGGTGTCCTGATGCAGGCGTGGGTCGGGCGTATCCTCGCGCTCCCAGGGGCGCAGCACCGATGCGCAGGCGAGACCGACTTCCAGCTCGCGGAACGCGGCGCTCGATAGATAGGCGCGCAGCTCCGCATACGCCGCATGACGCCGCCGCCGGGCCGCCGCGAGCAAGGCGCGCACCCGTGGCTCGTCCGGGAACGCCAGCTCGATGCGCTTCGCGGTGCCGCCCAGGAACACGTCCCAGTCCCGGGCGGCGCCGAGCCGGGCGGCGGTATCGCGCAGTGCCGCGCTGAGCGGCGCCAAGTCCGGGAATGCCGCGACGTGCTTCAAAACGGTAAGCGCCGACCGGAGCCGGCGGGTGGCGACGCGCATCTGATGCACCGGCACAGGAGTGACGCCCGCACAGGCACCGGCCGACCAGTGCAGCATCGTGTCCAGGAGCTGTCCGATCAGCACGGCGACGTTGTCGGTCAAGTGCAGGCCGGGCGTGGTCGCCGGCGGCCCCTCGTGGCGCGGCGAGGCCTCCAAGCCGCGGGCGACCCCTACCGCTGCGGCCGCCAAACCCGCCCGCGGCACCGACAGCCGGACCGCGCCGGCAAGCTCGACCGCGAGAGGCTTGAGCAGTGCCGCGTCGCCCTGCAGCAGCAGCCGGCACGTCGGCTGTTCGGCGGCGACCCCGCGCAACTGGCCGTTCAGCACCGTGAGCCGCACCGGCGCGGCTGGCGTACTAGGTGTCTGGCCCGCCGTCCCCGCTACTGGATCGATGCCGACGAAGTTCCGCGGCCAGCCATCGGGCTGCATGACGAACTCCATGCGCCGGCCGCGCAACGCCGCGACGGGTGCCAACCCCTCCGGCAACGCATGGTGCAGGCCCGCGAGGCTGGCGCTCTCGGCGATCAGCGGGGCGGGGCTGCCGGGCTGCCACGGGCGAGCGCGCGACGGACGCAGTGCCTCCAGCCGCCAGCGTCCGCGTTGCTCCGACAACGACAACGCACGCGCGGCCAGCGCGCCATCCGGCGTATCGTGCCACAGGGTGGTTACGGCGGCGGCCCGGCCGGCACGGGTCATCAGCGGTGTTCTGATGAGCTTGGCGATGTCGTCGGGGTTGAGCGCAAATTCTAGGGCGGAGTCCTGGGCAGCGTCGGCCATGCCGTCGATGTCAGCCTCCGCCCGGCAGGTCGCGCGGGCACAGGAACCGGGTCAGCCGGCCGCCGCCCTCGTTCAGCTCCTGCCACGGACCCGTTATGTTGAACTCGGCAAGCGCGCAGGACGGGAAGCCCTCGGACAGCTTGCGGATGTCGGCGTTGTCGAACGACGCCGCCTGCGCGCCCACGAGCAGCATCGCCAAATCATGCAGGCCAGGGTTGTGACCGACCACCAACACGCTCCGTGCCATTGCGCCGACCTCCTGTACCGCCTGCAGTATCGCAGGCGCCGGGGCCAGATACAGCCCGGCCAAACGGTCCACGAGCGGCGTGTCGGCCCACGGCTCGAGCGCCTCCAGCGTCTGCAGGGTGCGGCGCGATGTCGATACCAGCACGACGTCCGGCGCCAGGCCAAGCCCCTCCATCGCCGTGCGCATCGCCGCCGCCGCCTGCTCGCCGCGCCGGTTGAGCGGGCGGTCATGGTCGGGGATGTCGCGTTCGTCCCACGATGATTTCGCGTGCCGGAGCAGGAGGAGTTGCCTCATGGACGGAGAGTGCCCTGGCCTGGGCCGGGTCGCAAGTCAACTACTATGTGTCCCCCGGTATCCCTGGCCATCCCTGGGCGTCGAGGCTTGTGCGTAGCCGCTTCGGCGCCATTCTCGCGATTGCGCATTGATGGAGCAGGCATGGCCGGACCGGTGGTGATCGTGGGGGCGGGGGCAATCGGTTCCGCCATCGCGCGACGCGTGGCGGCGCGGGGACAGGCGACGCATCTGGTGGGCCGGGACGCGGCCCGGCTCGCTGGGCTGGCGGCCGAGCTCGGCGGGACCTATGCGGTTGCGGACGCGCTCGACGGCGCGGCGCTGGCGGCGGCCGTGCAGCAGGCCGGGCCGACGATCGGCGGCCTTGCCTATTGCGTCGGGTCCATCCTGCTGCGGCCGCTGCGCCGGGCGACGGCGGAGGACTTTGTCGACGCATTCCGGCTGAATGCAGTCGGCGCGGCGCTCGCGGTTGCCGCCGGCGCCGACGCGCTCAAGGCCAGCCCCGGCAGCGGCGTCGTGCTGTTCAGCACCATTGCGGTCCGCTCCGGCTTCATCAACCATGCGGTGATCTCGGCGGCCAAGGGCGCCGTCGAGGGCCTGACCGTGGCGCTTGCCGCCGAGCTCGCGCCGCAAGTTCGGGTGAACTGCATCGCACCCAGCCTGACGCAGTCCGGCATCGCGCAGCCGATCACCAGCAACGAGGCCGTGGCGAAGGCGATCGCGGCGATGCACCCGATTGCCCGCCTGGGCCAGGGCGATGACGCGGGCGCGCTGGCGGCCTTTTTGCTGTCGGACGACGCCGGCTGGATCACCGGCCAGATTTTCGCCGTCGACGGCGGTCGCTCCAACGTTCGGGTCAAGGGCTGATGCCCGGAACGCTGCGAATTGTGCTGGGCGATCAGTGCAGTGCCGGGCTGAGTGCGCTGCGCGACCTCGATCCCGCGCACGACGTCGTGCTGATGTCCGAGGTCATGGGCGAGTGCACCTACGTGCGGCACCACCCGAAAAAGATCGTGCTCGTGCTGTCGGCGATGCGGCATTTCGCCCGGGCGCTGGAGGCGCGGGGCGTGCGGGTCGACTACATCCGGCTCGACGACCCCGACAACACCGGCAGCCTGCGCGGCGAGATGCTGCGCGCCGTCGAGCGGCACCGGCCCGTTGCGGTCGTCGCGACCGAGCCCGGCGAGTGGCGGCTCAGCGAGGACATGCGGCTCTGGCACGAGGCGTCCGGCGTCGAGACCGATATCCGCGACGACGACCGGTTCCTGTGCCGCATCCAGGACTTCCGCGCCTGGGCGCGCGACCGCGGGGCATTCCGCATGGAGTTCTTCTACCGCGACATGCGCCGCCGCTACGGCATATTGCTGGACGACGGCGCGCCGGCGGGCGGCAAGTGGAACTACGACCCCGACAACCGCAAGCCGCTGCCGAAGACGATCACGCCCCCGCCGGTGCCGCGGTTCGATCCGGATGAGGTCACGCTGGAGGTGATGGCGCTCGTCGCCCAACATTTCCCCGGCCATTTCGGCGACGTGGACGGGTTCGCGCTGCCGGTCACGCACCGGGACGCCGCTTTGGCGCTGGCGGATTTCGTGACCAACCGGCTGCCGCTGTTCGGCGACTGGCAGGACACGATGAAGACCGGCGAGAGCGCGATGTATCACGCGCTGATCTCCACCTCGCTGAACACCGGGCTGCTGTCGCCGCTCGAGGCGTGCCAGGCCGCCGAAGCCGCCTGGCACGCCGGGTTGGCGCCGCTCAATGCGGTCGAGGGCTTCGTGCGGCAGATCCTGGGCTGGCGCGAGTTCGTGCGCGGGGTTTATTGGCTGAAGATGCCGGAATACGGCCAACTGAACAGCCTAAATGCCACCCGTAGCCTGCCGGCGTTTTATTGGACGACGGACACACGGATGAACTGCCTGCACCAGGCGATCGCCGACACGCGGCGGCACGCCTACGCCCACCACATCCAACGCCTGATGATCACCGGCAACTTCGCCTTGCTCGCCGGGCTGAGCCCGGACGAGGTGGATGAGTGGTACCTGATCGTCTACGCCGACGCCTACGAGTGGGTCGAGATGCCGAACGTGCGCGGTATGGCGCTGCACGCGGATGGCGGGATTATGGGGTCTAAGCCCTATGCGGCCTCGGGCGCCTACATCAACCGCATGAGCGATTATTGCCGCAAGTGCCACTACGACGTGAAGCGCAGCGTGGGGGAGGGGGCGTGCCCGTTCAACGCGCTGTATTGGGACTTCATCGCCCGGCATTCCGAGCGGTTCGGCCAAAATCCACGCATGGCGATGCCGGTGCGGACGCTGGCCAAGATGGACCCGGCGCGCGTGGCGGCCATCCGCGAGCAGGCGGCCGGGTTCCTGGCGGCGATGGATGCGGGCGAGGTGGTCTAGCCAGCGATCCCCGGAAGATCGATCCAGGATAGATGCCCGCCCTTGCCGGCGCCCGTGTCCATGAAAATCGCCAGCCCGCCCGACGACCCCGACCGGCGATAAGGCCGTCCGTCGGTGCTGCGCTGGTCATGGCCGCAATAGACCGTGAGGCCCGCCGGAATGCGGTCCACCCAGCGCAAGACCCGCTCGGGATAGCCGTCCGGCTGCATGCGGCCCGTCGTCTCGCCAAATAGAGCGCGGGACAGCAGCGGGTCCACCCGGCCCAGCGGCGGCGGCGGCGGCTCGCTCAGCATCGCCGGATGGAAGCCACCATGCACGAAGGCGATGTCGCCATGCGACACCCACGCCGGGGCGTTGGTGATCTCACGCAACGCACGCTCACGCAATCGATCGTCCAACTGCGCCAGAGTGGTCTGCAATGCCGCATCCATCCGCACCGCCTGCCCGGACAGTGCGCGGCCGAGCTTGCGGTCGTGGTTGCCGAGGATGAACAGCCCGCGCTTCTGGTCCATCAGCGTGAACATGGTGCGGAGCACGCCGGCGCTGTCGGGCCCATGGTCGCTGAGGTCGCCCAATTGCACCACGAAGCGGTCGGTCGCCGTGGCGGCGGTGAAGGCGCGTATGTCGCCGTGCACGTCGCCCACCACGCGCAGCGGCATGCCCGCGGGGATCACGCGGCGGCGCGCCGGACGGTGGCGCGATAGGTGGCGAGCGCACGCTGCCGTGCCTCCGGCAGGTCGGCGATCGGCGCCGGGTAGTCGCGGCCGAGCTCGATGCCGGCCTCGGCGAGCACGGCTTGCGGCGCGGTCCAGGGCGCGTGCAGATATTTGTCCGGCAGCCGCGCCAGCTCCGGCACCCACATGCGGACATAGGCGCCATCCGGATCGAATTTTTCGCCTTGGCTGACGGGATTGAACACGCGGAAGAACGGCTGGCTGTCGATGCCGCAGCCGGCGATCCATTGCCAGCTGGC
>CAXTJW010000234.1:3705-6174 GCA_964244305.1 uncultured Acetobacteraceae bacterium | reverse complement strand
GGCGCCGTAGCGGCCGGCGTGGCCCGCATCGAGGCGGAGCTCGGCCCCATCGACATCCTGGTGAACAACGCCGGCATCCAGCGCCGCGCGCCGCTGCAGGACTTCGCGCACGAGACGTGGCACGAGCTCATGCGCACCAACCTCGACAGCGTGTTCTACGTCGCCCAGGCCGTAGCACGGCGCATGATCCCGCGCGGCCGGGGCAAGATCATCAACGTGTGCTCGGTGCAAAGCGAGCTCGGCCGCCCCGGCATCGCCCCCTACGCGGCCAGCAAGGGCGCGGTGAAGATGCTGACGAAGGGCATGTGCGCCGACTGGGCCAAGTTCGGCCTGCAGGTGAACGGCCTCGGTCCCGGCTACTTCGCGACCGAGCTGACGCAGCCGCTGGTGGACGACGCGCAGTTCACCCAATGGCTGTGCGGCCGCACCCCGGCCGGCCGCTGGGGCCGGGTCGAGGAGCTGGGCGGTGCGATGGTGTTCCTGGCCTCCGCCGCCTCCGATTTCGTCAACGGCCAGGTGATTTACGTCGACGGCGGCATGACAAGCGTCGTCTGAACGCCACTAAATCGGCACAAAACTTGCATAGTATTGCAGCAGGGCTCGCGGCCGGAGTCGGTCATGCCGGCGGTCCGCCAGTCCCCGCAACGCAGCCGAGCCGAATGGGTCGGTTTACGGCATTACCGTCGGAAAGTATCCTAGTTCCATGCCCAACCGCTCGCCATTGCCCACCCTGGACGCCTGTTGCCAGTCCTGACCGTCCACCACCGGACGACGTACCGTTATCGCCGCCTCGTCGCGTTCGGCGAGCATCGGATGATGCTGCGGCCGCGCGACAGCCACGACCAGCGGCACCTCGAGGCGCGGCTCGACATCACCCCGGCGCCCGTTCAGCTGCGCTGGATCCACGACGTGTTCGGCAACAACATCGCCATCGCCCGCTTCAACGGCCGGGCCAAGGAGCTGACCTTCGACAGCACCCTGCGGCTGGACCACGCGCACCAGGACGCCCCGGATATCGAGCCGTGCCTCGAGGAGTACGCCCGCGTCTATCCGTTCAGCTACGACCCCGCCGACATGGCGGACCTGCTGCGCTCGGTCGAGCGGCACTACCCGGACCCGTCGCACCAGCTCGACCGCTGGGCGCGCTCGTTCCTGCGCACCGACGGCCCCACCAGCACCTGGGGAATGCTGACCGCGATGACCCAGCACATCCGCTGGCAGTTCACCTACCAGGTCAGGCGGGAGCCTGGCATCCAGTCGCCCACCGAGACGCTGCGCCGGGGCACCGGAACTTGCCGGGATTTTGCGGTGCTGATGATGGAGGCGGTGCGCTGCCTGGGCCTGGCCGCGCGTTTCGTCAGCGGCTACATCCATGTGCGCGGCAACGATGCGCCGCACGTGCCCGGCAACGGGGCGTCCGAGCTTCACGGCGGCGGCAGCACCCATGCCTGGCTGCAGGTCTACCTGCCCGGCGCCGGCTGGGTCGAGTTCGACCCGACCAACAGCATCGTCGGCAGCCGGGACTTGATCCGCGTCATCGTCGTGCGCGACGCGCGGCAGGCCGTCCCGCTCGCTGGAAGCTGGATCGGGGCGGCGTCGGATTGCATCGGCATGGAGGTCGCGGTTCGCGTAACGTCGGATGCGGCCGAGAAGGAAAACAACTAGCATTTCAGGCGACCAAGAGGAAACAATGATCCGCATCCGAGCCGGCTTCAACATCGCCTATAACTGCCCGTATCCCGTGCCCATGCTGCTGCTGCTGAGCGTGCATCCTTCCCGGGAGCACACCCTGCTGACCCCCGAGGTGATCAAGTTCGATCCGGAAATCGAGGCGCAGCGCTATACCGATGGGTTCGGCAACAAGTGCCACCGGATCGTGGCGCCGGTGGGGCCGCTGGTGATGTCCACCCTGTTCGACTACGGGGATGACGGCATTCCGGACATCGTCGTGCCCGAGGCGAGGCAAATTCCCGTCGAGGACCTGCCGTCCGACGCCCTGGTCTATCTGCTGGGCAGCCGGTATTGCGACACCGACCTGCTGGGGGACACGGCCTGGTCGCTGTTCGGCTCGACCGCGACGGGTTGGGGCCGGGTGCAGGCGATCTGCGACTTCGTGCATGAGCGCATCACCTTCGGCTACGAGTTCGCCCGGCCCGACAAGACGGCGCGCAACGCCTATGACGAGCGCCAGGGCGTCTGCCGCGATTTCGCCCATCTCGCCATCACGCTGTGCCGCTGCATGAACATTCCCGCCCGCTACTGCACGGGATACCTGGGCGACATCCGCCTGCCCCCGGTCGAGGCCCCGATGGATTTCTCGGCCTGGTTCGAGGTATTCCTACAGGGTCCGGAGGGCGCGCGCTGGTATACCTTCGACGCTCGTTTCAACACGCCGCGCATTGGCCGCCTTTTGATGGCGCAGGGGCGGGATGCGACCGACGTGGCTCTGGTCACGAGCTTTGGCGCAAC
>CAXTJW010000234.1:2148-3605 GCA_964244305.1 uncultured Acetobacteraceae bacterium | reverse complement strand
TTCCCGAGGTTCGCCGGAGTGCCGAGCGACCTGCTGCGGGCCGGGCTGGATTTCGCGGACATCCTGCGAGCCCAGGCCGCAGCGGGCGAGTTCGGTCAGGTCGATGTGGAAACCGAGGTCGCGCGCCGCATGGCCCTGCTGCGCTCAGGCGGCAGCACGGGCGCGATCGAGCGGACGCGCCCCAATGGCGGCACGCTCGAATTGCGGCGCAGCCCGCTGGCGGATGGGGGGTTCGTCACGCTGTTCACCGATATCACCAAGCGCTGCCAGGCCGAGAGCCAGTTGCGGCAAGCGCAGAAGATGGAGGCGGTGGGCCAACTGACGGGCGGAGTCGCGCACGATTTCAACAATCTGCTGATGGTGATCCTCGGCAACCTCGAGATGGCGCAGCAGGCGCTGTCGGCCTCGGACCTGCTGCGGACGCAACGCAAGATCGAGACGGCGCAGGGCGGCGCGCAACGGGCGGCAACGCTCACCAAGCGCCTGCTGGCCTTCGCCCGGCGGCAGAGCCTGGAGCCGCAGCCGGTCGACGCCAACCGCATCGTATCCGGGATGTCCGAGATCATCCGGCACTCCATCGGCAGCGGCATCGAGCTCGAGACGGTCCTGGCGGGCGGCCTGTGGAGTGCTGTGGTGGATCCCAACCAGTTGGAGAACGCCCTGCTCAACCTGGCCATCAACGCGCGCGACGCGATGCCGCAGGGCGGCAAGCTGACGATCGAGACGGCGAACACCTCGCTCGACGCCGCCTATGCCGCGAACCATATCGAGGTGACGCCGGGCCAATACGTGATGGTCGCCGTCAGCGACGGCGGCACGGGGATGACGCCCGAAGAGGCTGCACAGGCGTTTGAGCCGTTCTTCACGACGAAGGACGTCGGCAAGGGCTCGGGCCTTGGCCTCTCGCAGGTGTTCGGATTCATCAAGCAGTCGAACGGCCATGTGAAGATCTACAGCGAGCCCGGCGCCGGCACGACGGTGAAGCTGTATCTGCCCCGGGTGACCGCCGAGAGCCCCGTGACGATCGAGATCGCGGCGCCCGAGCCGTCGCTGCCCCGTGCCCGGCGGCAGGAGCGCATCCTCGCGGTCGAGGACGATGTGGACGTCCTGGCCTATTCCGTCGATGCGCTGGAGGCGCTCGGCTACAAGGTGTTCGGCGTGAAGGACGCAGCTTCGGCGCTGGCGATCCTGGACGAGCACCCCGAGATCACGATGCTTTTTACCGATGTCGAGCTCCCCGGGCTGAATGGGCCGGAGCTCGTGGAGCAGGCGCTGCAGCGGCGGCCCGATTTGGCGGTGCTGTATACCACCGGCTACACGGCCAACGCGGTCCTGCACCGCGGCATCCTGGACCGCGACGTCAAGTCCCTGAACAAGCCCTTCAACCTCTCCGAGCTGGCGACGACCATGCGCGACATCCTCGACAGCCAGGCCTGAAGGGATATCCTGCCGCCCAG
>CAXTJW010000234.1:0-2048 GCA_964244305.1 uncultured Acetobacteraceae bacterium | reverse complement strand
TCCGTGCTGGCCGCCAAGCAGGCCGTGGAGGATTTCCAACCGGAGGCGAAGGGTTTCCGGGTGGAGATCCTGGCCGCCGACCACCAGCAAAAGCCCGACGTGGGCGCCGGCGTCGCACGCCGTTGGTTCGACCGCGAGGACGTGGACGCGATCGCCGACGTGAACAACACCGCGATCGCGCTCGCCGTCCGCACCCAGGCGATCGAGCGGGACAAGGCGCTGCTGGTGACGGGCGCCGCCTCCGCGGACCTCACGGGCAAGTGGTGCAACCCGAACATGGTGCACTGGGCGCCCGACACCTATGGCGACGCGCACTCGACCGGTAACGCAATCCTGAAGCAGGGCGGCAAGACCTGGTTCCTGGTCGCGGCCGACTACGTGTTCGGCCGCACCCTGCAGGCCGAGGTAACGAGCCTGGTGCAAGCCGGCGGCGGCCGGGTGCTGGGCAGCGTCGCCTATCCGTTCCCGGGCACCACCGATTTCTCGTCGTTCCTGCTGCAGGCGCAATCCAGCGGCGCCGACGTGGTGGCGTTCTGCAACACCGGCGGCGACATGGAGAACAGCATCAAGCAGGCGCACGAGTTCGGCCTGGCGCGCAACGGCAAGACCGTCGCCGCCATGTTCGGCTTCGTCACCGAGATGAAGGCGCTGGGGCTGGAGACGGGCCAGGGCCTGTATCTGACGGAGCCGTTCTATTGGGACCTGAACGACCGCACCCGGGCGTTCACCAAGCGCTTCCTGCCCCGGGCCGGCGATAACTATCCGAGCAGCCTGCACGCCGGCGCCTATAGCGCGACCCTCCATTACATGAAGGCGGCGGTGTCGATCGGGCCGGAACGGATGCGGTCGGGCCAGGCCGCGATCGCCGCCATGAAAGCGATGCCGACCGACGACGACTGTTTTGGCCATGCAAGCATACGATCCGACGGCCGTTTCCTGAGCGATACGCATCTGTTCCAGGTGAAATCCCCAGCCGAGAGCCACGCGCCCTGGGACATCCTCAGATACGTCTCGACCACGCCGGGCGCCCAGGCGTTCCGCCCGTTGTCCGAGGGCGGCTGCGTCATGGGGAAATCCTGACATGGACGGCGTCGCACCGGTCGGCCAAGCCGTCCCGGACAGCCACGGGCTGAACCTCTATCGTGCCGACCCGGCCCTGGCGCGCCTCGCCGCATTGTATCTGCCGCCGGACCTCGACGCCCATCTCGCCCCGCATCTGGACCGCCTGGGCGCGCTGGCCGGGGGCGAGCTCGACACCTTGGCCGGCGAGGCGGACCGCAACCCACCAACGCTGCGCCACCGCACGCGGCGAGGCGAGGACCGGCAAACGGTGGAAAAGCACCCGTCCTACCGCGCGATGGAGCGCATGGCGTTCGGCGATTATGGCCTGGCGGCGCTGTCCCATCGCGGCGGCGTGCTCGGCTGGCCCGCGCCGATGCCGCCCGCCGCCAAGTACCTGATCACCTATCTGTTCGTGCAGGCGGAGTTCGGGCTGCTGTGCCCGGTCAGCATGACCGACAGCCTGGCCCGCACCCTGCAGCGCTTCGGCGACGCAGCGCTGGTTGCACGCTATTTGCCGGCGCTGCTGAGCCAGGACATGGACACGCTGCACCAGGGCGCGATGTTCATGACCGAGCAGGGCGCCGGCTCCGACGTGGGCGCGACCGCCGTGACTGCGGTGCCGCAAGCGGACGGGAGCTGGGCGCTGCACGGCGACAAGTGGTTCTGCAGCAACCCGGACGCGGACCTCGCCATGGTGCTGGCGCGGCCGATCGGAGCGCCGGTGGGGATCAAGGGCGTGGGCCTGTTCCTGCTGCCGCGCACCCGGCCGGACGGCACGGCGAACGCCCACCGCATCGTAAGGTTGAAGGACAAGCTGGGCACGCGGTCGATGGCCTCCGGAGAAATCCGGCTGGAGGGCGCGGCGGCCTGGCTGGTGGGCGACGCCGGCGCCGGGTTCCGGCAGATGGCGGACATGGTGAACAACTCGCGCCTGTCGAACGGCGTGCGGGCCGCGGGCCTGATGCGCCGCGCGCTCACCGAGGCGC
>CAXTJW010000233.1:0-6200 GCA_964244305.1 uncultured Acetobacteraceae bacterium | reverse complement strand
ACGCATGTCGGCTGCGACACCAGCCAGTGCGGCGCATGCGTCGTGCACCTGGATGGCGAGTCGGTCAAAAGCTGCACCATGCTGGCGATTCAGGCGAACGGGGCCTACGTGACGACGATCGAGGGCATCGCCGCGAACGACGGCACCTTGCATCCAATGCAGGCCATGTTCCGCGAGCATCACGCCCTGCAATGCGGATTCTGCACGCCCGGCATGGTCATGAGCGCCATCGATCTGGTGAACATGCATCCCGAGGGCCTGAGCGAAGACCAGATCCGGCACGGGCTGGAGGGCAATCTCTGCCGCTGCACGGGCTACCACAACATCGTCAAGGCGATCGCCGCGGCTTGGCCGATCATGCACGGCAAGGAATTGCCGCTCGCCGCCGAATAGCCGGAACCAGCGATCCAGCAGGTCAACCGGCGTCAAGCCGGAGTTGTGGGGAGTAAGCATCATGGGCTTTGAGGGTATCGGCGCGTCTGTGCGCCGCAAGGAAGACCATCGTTTTCTCAGCGGAAACGGCAACTACACCGACGACATCAATCGGCCGGGCCAGCTCTATGCGGTGATCCGCCGGGCAGATCGGCCACATGCGCGGTTGCTGAGCATCGACACCGCGGCGGCGGTCGCTGCGCCCGGTGTCGTCGCGGTCTATACCGGCGCCGACATGCAGGCGAACGGTATCGGCGGCGTGCCGTGCGGCTGGCAAATCCACAACAAGGACGGCTCGCCGATGGCGGAGCCGCCGCATCCGGTGCTGGCGACGGGCAAGGTGCGCCATGTCGGCGACCCCGTCGCGGTGGTGATCGCCGCTAGCAAGCAGGAGGCCAAGAACGCCGCCGAACTGCTGGTCATCGACTATGACGACATGTCCGGCATCGCCAGCGTGCGCGACGCCATCGCGCCCGGCGCGCCGCTGGTGCATGACGAAGTGCCCGGCAACGTCTGCTTCGACTGGCACATCGGCGACAAGGCCATCGTCGACCAAGCCTTCGCGCACGCGGCCCACAGCGTCGAGCTGGATTTGACCAACAACCGCCTGGTCCCGAACGCGATGGAGCCGCGGGCGGCGATCGGCGATTTCGACCGCTCGTCCGGCGAATTCACGCTCTATACCACGAGCCAGAACCCGCACGTCATCCGGTTGCTGATGGGCGCGTTCGTGCTGCACATCCCGGAACACAAGCTGCGGGTGGTTGCGCCCGACGTCGGCGGCGGCTTCGGCTCGAAAATCTACCACTACGCCGAGGAGGCCATCGTGACCTGGGCGGCCGGCAAGCTGCACCGCCCGGTGAAGTGGACCTGCGACCGCAGCGAAGCGTTCATGTCGGACGCGCACGGCCGCGACCATTACAGCAAGGCGGCGATGGCGCTCGACGCGCAGGGCAAGTTCCTGGCGCTGCGGGTGAGCACCCTCGCCAACATGGGCGCTTATCTCTCGACCTTCGCGCCGGCCATTCCGACCTATCTCAGCGCCACGCTGCTCGCCGGCGTGTATACGACGCCGGCCATCTACGCCGAGGTAAAGGCAGTGTTCACCCATACCGTGCCGGTGGACGCCTATCGCGGCGCGGGGCGGCCGGAGTCGGCCTATTTGCTGGAACGCCTCGTGGACGTGATCGCGCATGACACCGGGCTCGACCGGGTCGACATCCGGCGGCTGAACTTCATCCCGCGCGACGCCTTCCCGTATCAGACGCCGGTGGCGCTGCAATATGACAGCGGGGATTACCAAGCGACATTGAAGGCTGCGCTGGCCGCATCGGATTGGGACGGCTTCCCGGCCCGGCGCCGCGCGGCCGCCGCCCGCGGCAAGCTGCGCGGCATCGGCATGTCGACCTACGTCGAGGCGTGCGGCATCGCGCCGAGCAAGCTCGTGGGGCAGTTGGGCGCGCGCGCCGGGCTGTATGAGGTCGCGAACATCCGCGTGCATCCGACCGGCAGCGTCACGGTGTTCACCGGCACGCACAGCCATGGTCAGGGCCACGAGACGACGTTCGCGCAACTGGTGTCCGACCAGCTCGGCGTACCCGTCGACTTGGTGGATGTGGTGCACGGCGACACCGCGAAGATCCCGTTCGGCATGGGCACCTACGGCAGCCGCAGCCTCGCGGTCGGCGGGTCGGCGATGGTGAAGGCGATGGACAAGGTGATCGCCAAGGGCAAGAAGATCGCCGCCCACCTCATGGAGGCGTCGGTCGAGGACATCGAGTTCAAGGACGGCCGCTTCTCGGTCGCTGGCACCGATAAAAGCAAAGCGCTGGCCGAAATCTCGCTCGCTGCCTACGTGCCGCACAACTACCCGATCGAGGAACTGGAGCCCGGCCTCGACGAGACCGCGTTCTACGATCCGAAGAACTTCACCTTCCCCGGCGGCTGCCACATCTGCGAGGTCGAAATCGACCGCGACACCGGAACCGTCCAGGTGGTGAACATGGTCGCGGTGGACGACGTGGGCCGGGTGATCAATCCGATGATCGTGGAGGGCCAGGTGCAGGGCGGGCTCGCCCAGGGCATCGGGCAGGCACTCATGGAGAATGCCGTCTACGACAGCGAGGCGCAGTTGGTGACCGGGTCGTTCATGGACTATCAGATGCCCCGCGCGCACGATTTTCCGCAGATGATCACCTCGACCGAAAACACGCTTTGCACCCATAACCCGTTGGGATCGAAGGGCGTGGGTGAGACGGGGGCGATCGGCTGCCCGCCCGCGGTCATCAACGCCGTAGTGGACGCATTGAGCGAGTATGGCGTCCGTCACCTCGATATGCCGGCGACGCCGCAGAAGATTTGGTCGATCATCCAAGCCAACCAGCCGCGCATGGCGGCCGAGTAGGGAACAGCAGCATGTATGATTTCACTTATACGAAGCCGTCCTCAATCCCCGATGCCTTGCAGGCGCTGGGTGCGGACGTCGACGCCAAGGCGCTGGCCGGTGGCCAGACGTTTATTCCTGTGCTGAAGCAGCGGCTGAACAAGCCCAGCGCCATCGTCGACCTGTCGGGCTTGGGGCTGCGCGGCATCAAGACCGACGGCAAGACCATCACGATCGGCGCGATGACGACGCATCACGAGATCGAGTCGTCGGACGACGTTAAGCGGATGCTGCCCGGATTGGCCAAGATGGCGTCTTGGATTGGCGATACTCAGGTGCGGCACCGCGGGACCATGGGCGGATCGCTCGCCAACAACGACCCGTCCGCGTGTTATCCTGCCGCCGTGCTGGCCCTGGACGCCACGATCCACACCGACCATCGCAGCATCAAGGCGGAGGATTTCTTCCAGGGCATGTTCACCACCGCGCTGGAGCCCGGCGAGTTGATCACCGCGGTCGAGTTCCCGGTCGCCGACAAGACCAACTACGAGAAGTTCCGCAACCCGGCGTCGCGCTATGCCATGGTCGGCGTGTTCGTCGCCAAGACAGCCGCCGGCGTGCGGGTGGCGATCACCGGGGCCGGGCAGGGCGGTGTGTTCCGCCATACTGCGATGGAGCAGGCGCTGTCGGCGAACTTCTCGCCCGACGCCATCACGGGGATTACAACTCCTGCCGATGGTTTGAACGGCGACATTCACGCCAGTCCGGAGTATCGTGCGCACCTGATCGGCGTAATGGCGCGCCGGGCCGTCGCGGCGGCCTGATCGGCGGAGGGCTTGGGGCCTATGCTCCAAGCCTCCCGCCGACTATTTTTATGGTGGGAGTTCCGGCTGTTGGTCGTCGACCTTCATTTGCTTTGTAAGCAAGGCCAGCGCAATAAGCGCATTGGGCCTGAGCCGACCCGGTACGAAACCGGCACCTGGCCCGTGACGGACGAGGTCGCCGAGGAGGCGATCGGCGGCCGGGTCTACCTCCACGCCGCTCGCGCCGAGGAGGCGTATTATGGCGGTACGATTAAATCTTGGCGCCCCGCGCTGGACAATCCCAAGCGCAAATCGTTCGAATACGTCGTCGACGGCCCGTTCCGCATCCGCTGCCCGGAGAAGTGGGGGCAGGAAAAGGCGATCGTGCGGCGTTAAACTCCGGCCGGTCATGGCGCGCCACGTTGCCGTCATCGGCGCCGGCATCGTGGGAGTGTCTGCGGCGATAGAGTTGCTGCGTGATGGTCATCGCGTCACGATCATCGAGCCCGGCGAACCCGGTGGCGAACAGGCCGCCAGCTATGGCAACGGCGGCTGGCTCAGCCCGAGTTCGGTGGTTCCGCCCACCATGCCGGGGCTGTGGCGCCGGGTACCGCGGATGTTGGCCGACCCGTTGGGACCGCTGGCGATACGATGGGGTTACCTGCCGCGCCTAGCCCCGTGGCTCGCACGCTTCTTGCAGGCCGGATCGACGGTGGCGCGGGTCGAGGCGATCGCCCGCGCCTTGCGTCCGCTCGTGGCCGACGCGCCCGAACGGCATCGCGGCCTGGCCGAGCAGGCCGGTGTCGCCGAACTGATCGAACGGCGCGGCCTGCTTTACGTCTTCCCCGATCGGGCTGGCTTCGAGGCCGAGGCCCTAGCCTGGCGGCTGCGACGCAATAACGGGGTGCAGTGGCTCGAGCTGGATGCGGACGAGTTGCGCCAGCAGGAGCCTGAGCTTAACCGCCGTTACCGCTTTGGCGTCCTGGTCGAGGCTGGCGGCAACTGCACCGATCCCGGCGCCTACGTCGCGGCATTGGCGAGCTACGCGGTTTCGCTCGGCGCTACGCGGGTAGAGGCCGCCGCGACCGGGTTCCGCATTGAGGCAGGCCGGCTTGCCGCCGTGACGACGACGGCGGGCGAGTTCCCGTGTGACATGGCGGTGGTCGCCGCCGGTGCACGTTCCCGCGCGTTGGCCCGCGCAATGGGGGATCGGGTGAGCCTCGAGACGGAGCGCGGCTACCACGCCGTCATTTCCATGCCCGGCGTCGGCCTTCGCCATCCGGTCATGCCCAGCGACGGCAAGATGGCGGTCACGATGACCCGCGGCGGCCTGCGCATCGCCGGGCAGGTTGAGCTGGCCGGCCTCGACGCGGCGCCTGACTGGCGGCGTGCGTCCATCCTGCGCGACTTTGCGCTGCGTGCTTTGCCCAACTTGCCGCGCGATCTGCCTGCCGACCGGGTGAAGATGTGGATGGGGCACCGGCCGAGCACGCCGGACGGGCTGCCGGTGATCGGGGTGGCGAGTGGGTGCGCCGACGTGTTCTATGCTTTTGGCCACGGCCACTTGGGCCTGGCTGCCGGGCCGGTTACGGGCCGGCTGGTCGCGGACCTGATTGGCGGGCTGCCGCCGGTCATTGATCCCGCGCCCTACTCGCCGCGTCGATTTGCCCGGCGGGGCCGCGCGCGCGATGCTGCCGCCACAACTGGAGGAATGCATCATGGCAGAACGGCCCTACACGCTCGACGACCTAAAGGCCCTGGAGCAATGGGACACGCCGACGATCTGTAACGGCCTGGAGATCGCAGCACCGGAACGGCGCGCGATCGGCTTCACCGTCGAACCGATGGTCGCGGCCGACCGGAGGTTGAAGCCGATGGTCGGCGTGGCGCGCGTCGGCATGATCCGCGCGAAGGAGGCCCCACGCGGCCCGGCCGCGAACCGGCTGGATTGGTATGACTACGTGGCCGACGCGGAATTTCCGACCGTGGTCGTGCTGCAGGACCTGGACGACCGGCCCGGCTATGGCGCGTGGTGGGGCGAGGTGCATTCGACGGTGCATAAGGCGCTCGGCGCGCTGGGCTGCGTGACTAATGGGTCGTTTCGCGACTGCGACATGCTGGCGCCGGGGTTCCAGATCGTCGGCGGACGCATCGGCCCCAGCCACGCCCACGTCCACATGGTCGACTTCGGCAAGCCGGTGAACATCTTCGGCATGAATGTGGCACATGACGACGTTGTCCACGCGGATTTCCACGGCGCAGTGGTGATCCCGGCCGACGCGGTGCGCAAGTTGCCCGATGCGATCGCGCTCGTGTCCCGGCGCGAGAAGGTCATCCTCGACGTCTGCGCCAGCCCCGATTTCAGCCCGGCCAAGCTCCGTGCGGCGGTGCAGCAGGCCGGGGAGATTCATTAGGGCCGCATTCGGGCCGGGAGCGGCGCAGTCCGGCCTGCGCTGTCCCGTAGCACAGGTTCCAACGCCGTTGCGCGGCTGCTACATTGGGGATTGGACCAAAAGGGATAGAGGCGATGGCCGGCCATAGCCAGTTCAAGAACATCATGCACCGCAAGGGCGCGCAGGACG
>CAXTJW010000232.1:0-6244 GCA_964244305.1 uncultured Acetobacteraceae bacterium | reverse complement strand
GGTCCCAGTCGAAGAACACGAGATAGGTCCGCTGCGGCGTCACCTGGGTCGTGGGGACCGAAACCGGGACCGCTGACGGCGGCGGCGGATAGTTGAACGCATAGCGGACCGCCACCGCCAGTATGCTGTGGTTGAAGTCGTTGTTTTCCCTCAGGCGCGCGCGGGTCGCGATCCCCGGCGCAAAGTACTGCCCCTTGTAGTCGAGATTGCCGGCGATGCCGGTGAAGCGGTACTCGAGCGTGAAAGCCAAACCGGGCACGGCCACGACAGGCAACGCGAGGCCGACGATGCCCTGGTAGGCGAAGTTGCCGCTCGTGCCAGTGCTGCGAATAAGGAACTGACCGGGGCTGGTGATGCTGACATTCTGGTTGTGCGACTGTAGGTAGCCGACTCCGGCGCCGACATAGGGCGTGATCGAGAGCGGCAGCGAGCCCAATCCGAGCTGATTGAAGTCGAGGTCGAACAGGGCGTTGACGAACCCGCCGAACTTCTCCTCGTCGCCCTTCGCGGAGACCGGTAGGGTTTGAAAGCTGTTGGAGAACACCGAACCGGCGCTGTTCCGGCCGATGCGCGACAGGCTGTTGCGGAAGTAGTCGCCTTCAATTTCGATCCGCAGGCCGTTGCCGAAGCCATAGCCGGCACTGGCCAGGGCGCGATAGCCGAGGTCGAACCGCGACCGCGTCTTGCCGAGGTCGAAGTCGGAGCCAGCGATGTTGGCGGACCGCAGCTGCTCGTCCTGCAGGAAGTTAACGCCCACGCCGCTGCCGATGTAGACGCCGCTGATCACCTGCGCGTGGGCGGCGAGCGGTGTCGCCAACAGGGTGGCCGTAAGCAGAGTAGCGCGCAGCGTCACTTTTAATCTCCTGAGCAGGCGGTCGGGCGGCGTAGGGGCCGCGTTCGCCTATCACTACGCCTGGAGGCCATCCGATGTTGAGGCGCAGATGAAGTTCGCTACGTTTTTAGTGAGATTGTTGTAGCATAAACACAATAACCTACTGAAACCGACCGGTGTCCATCAGCAATTTGCAACGATTGTATCGTATAGAGCTCGAGCCGGTGGCGATGGCGGGCGGAGTGCGATCGCTCGAGCGTTGCAAGATGGAGACCCCGGTGTTCCTCGCGTTTCGCTTGTTGCATCGTAGGGCCCAGAGCACCATCTTAATTCAAGTGTGATAACGCCGAAGACCGGGGCCGCAACTTGCCAGCCTATCCCAGCCCCCCTTACAATGGGATGCCGGCAGGGCGAGCGGCGAGGCGCCGACGTCGAGGGAGCGCGTCATGAATTGGATGCGGCATGCTACAATCGAGGACGAGGCGGCTGAGGAAAACCGCCTGACGGCGAGCCTGGCCGGGCTTGCTGTCGCGTTGATGCTCGTCGTGGCGGGCCTGTTCCTCATTCAGCATCTGCGCGATAAGGCGCGGATCGAGGATTGCTTAATGTCCGGCCGGTTCAACTGCGACGCCGTGCTGGCGAGCTCTTCCCGCTAAATTAGGCCAGCGCGAGACTACTGAGGCTCGGCGCTGCCAGGGCCATTCCTTTCGCCGTTCAGGGACCGGTCAGACCGACAGGCAACAAACGTCCTTAATTCGTGAACGCCCTAGGCGCGAATTAGTCCTGCCATCGGAGCAACTGCATCGCTGCCCGGAAATGCCTGCAGCAATGCCAGCGTCGGCAGGCCGAGATGCGCCGCGAGCAGCCCCTTGGCGAGGCAGCGTAGGTCGAGCGTCGGGGCGAGGTCCCGACCATCCAGCAGACGCCCGTCGCCGAGGCCGGGCCAGTCGGCCAGCACTCGGCCCCCCTGGACTGCGCCGCCGGCCAGGAACGCCACCGTGCCAGTGCCGTGGTCGGTGCCGCCGGTGCCGTTCGCACGCGCCGTGCGGCCGAACTCCGTCATGACCAGGACCGCCGTCTGCGCCCACGCCGATCCCAGCCCGTCCCGCAACGCCACCAGCCCGGCGTCGAGCTGACTGAGCGGGCCCAGCAGCCGCTGCTTTTGGCCGGCATGGGTGTCCCAGCCGCCCAGCTCCATGGCGGCGATGCGGGGTCCGTCCGCGGCGGCCAGCAGCCGGCCCGCCGTGGCCGCCAGCGTGGCGAAAGCGTACTTGTCGCGCGGCGCCTCGGTCCCGGGCGGCTGCGTGCCGGAGGGCGTGGCTCCCGAAAGCTGGGCATGGGTGAACCCACGTTCGGCCAGGCCCTCGCGCAGCGCCGGGCCGGTGATCGGGTCAGGCTCGTGCAGCGCCGCGAGCCGGGCATAGAGGTCCGCCTGCGGCTGCGCGAAACCAGCCGGAGCGTAGGCGCCGACCTCAGCCGGACCGCGCAGCAGCAGCGGCAGCGCCACGCCAACCGAAAGCGGCGCGCCAGAGGTGGGCCGCGGCGGCATGGCCAGCACGGCGCGGTTCAGCCAACCGCTGGACAGGCGCTGGTCGGCTCCGCTTTCCATGTAGTCCTGCGCCTCGAAGTGGCTGCGGGTGCGGACATGGCCCGCGACGGCGTGCACCGGCAGCAACTGGCCGGCCACATACAACCCGTGCATGCCGGCCAGCGCCGGATGCAGCCCGAAGAAGCCGCCAAGGTCCAGCAGCCCGCCCTCCTGGCCAGGCTGCGGCGGCAGCAGGCCGGGCCGCAGCGCCGCGAGCGCCGGGTCGCCGTAGGGCACGACCGCGGCCATGCCGTCCAGCGCGCCGCGCAGGATCACGACAATCAGGCGCTGCTCGGTCGGGGCTGCAGCGACCGCAAGCGACGCCCGGCCGAGCGCCACCGCCGCACCCAATCCCAGAAGAGCGCCTCGACGGTTGATGCGCGGCCCTTTGAGGTGCAGGTCGGATGGGGTCATCGCTTCTGGAACTCCGGTGATCCGAGCAGCAGCGTTACGGCGTCGCGGCGCGACCCGGCGCGGCGCACCTCATGCAGCGTGGCATCGGACAGCAAAGGGCCCAGGGCCGTATCCGCCAGTGCCTCCACGTCGGCAAGCTGCGCCCGCCCAGAGAATCCATAGGCCCAGTCGATCCGGCGGAGGATCGCCTCCGGCCCGGCCCAGTCGGCGGCGGTGTCGGGCCAGCCGATCGGAAACGGCGCGTTGAACGCCGGCTGGCCCAGGCCGGCCATGATCCCGAGCATGTCCGGCCGGTTGTCCGGCGGCAGGCCCGATGCGCGCACCGCCGCCAGCAGGTAGTCCCAAGGGGTCCGCAGCTTCGTGAGCGGCTGCCACGACGCCGGATGCGGCAGCAGCGCCAGCGCCGCCGCGCCAAGGTTGCCGCCGGTGTCGCGCAACGCCGCCTCGACGGTCCGAACCGCGTCGGGCGGCGGCGCGTCGGCGACGAAGTGCTGCACCAGCTTGGTCGCGAGATGGCGGTGCGTCATCGGGTGCGCCGCGAGGAAGGCGAGCGCCTCGACGCCGCCCTGCTCGCCCTCGGGGAAGCTGCGGCCGATCATGTGCTTGGCCCCGGGCTCATGCAGCGCCGGGCGGAATCGGAAGCCTGGCGGTTCTTGCTGCCGGCTGACCGACCAGCCCGTCAGCACGCGGGCGAACTCGGTGACGTCGGCCTGGGTGTAGCCCGCCGCCGGCGTGCAGGTGTGCAGCTCCAGGCACTCGCGGGCCAGGTTTTCGTTGAGGCCGCGCTGCTGCTTCAGCCCAAACGTCGAGGCCGGGCCGGTGGATCCGGCGTTGTCCAAATAGAGCAGCATCGCCGGATGCCGCATCACGGCGAGCAGCATGTCGCCGAACGTGCCCGCGACGTAGGGCCGGATGGCGTCGCGGACGTAGGTGCCGACCAGCGGAGCGACGACGCCGCGGCGAAGGCTGATCGTGAAGTGGTTGGCCCAGAACCAGACAAGGCGTTCGTGGAACGGCGCGTCGGTCGCGATGGCGAGGTCGATCAGCGCCTGCGCCTCGGTCCGGAACATCTGCCGTGCCCGGCTGGGCTCGCCGGGCGGGTGCGGGTCGGTGCGGTCGAGCGCCGTCGCGGCGAGGGCGTCGGCGATGGTGACGCCCTCGGTTGGGGCCGGGCCTGGACGCTCGACCTGCGCCCTGAGCCATGCGGCGGGATCGTCCGGCAAAGCGTCGCCTGGCCGACGGCCAAGTCCGAACCGTATCATTGCATGCGCTGCACTGAGGTCCATGGTCGCAGCTTAGAGCCGCATTGCGGCATAAACTAGGCCCCCAGAACCTTGCGTCATTGCGACCCGGCTTCGGCGCGTCGTTCCAGATTGCATACCGGAGCGTCTGTGCATGCGGACCGGATCGCCGCCTCGCAAGCGCTCCTCGCTATGACATTGTCTATATATCTATAGGCTAAATCCGCTCGCTGACCTTGATTGCCACCTTGCAGCCCGCCTTGATCACCGCCGACATCAGGCGATAGCCCGGCGCCTGCTCGGCCTCGTGCTCCAGACCGATGTCGCGATGCTCCTGCTCTTCGGCCCGGAACCGCTCGATCGTCGCGCGGAGCGGGGCCTCCTCGTCGCCAAGCGAGGCCGCCTGCGCCGCGTAGTGCTCGTCGATCGCCTCCTCGACCGCGACCGTACAGGCCATCGCCGCCCGGTCGCCCAGCGCCGCCGTCGCAGCACCCAGCGCATAGCCGGCGAGGCGCCACAGCGGCAACAACGCCGTCGGCCGCACCCGGCGCGTGCCGATCAGGCCGGTGAAGGTGTTGAGGTGATGCTGCTCCTGCGCTTTCATGTGGCGGATCAGGTCGCCCTTGGGCCCGCGTCCCATGATGGCGAGCTGCCCCTCGTAGATGCGGGACGCCCCATACTCGCCGGCGTGGTCGACGCGGATGATGCGCTCGACCGTCTCACGCATGGTCGTGTCGCCGGGCAGCGGCGCCCGCGTCCCGTTCATATTATCGCTCATGTCGCGCCTCGTTGCTTCGCAACCGAGATGGCGAGGAACCCGGTCAGCGCCAGGGCGAACACCAGGTTCATCGCCGCGAACGACACCGGCAGGCCCGGCACCAGGAAGGTCGGCTCGTCGCAGGGCTTGCTGACCGTCGCCGGCATGCGGGCCAGGCGCTCGGCGATGGTTCCGCCGCCGAACGACGGGGCGGCGCATTCGGGCAGCGGGCTTGGCCACCAGCCCTGCTCCACGCCGACATGCGTCGCCGCCAGCGCCACGCCCGCCACGATCGCCAGCGCCGCCGCCGCCAGGACCCAGTGCGCCGCGCGACGCGGCAGCGCCAACGCCGCCAGCCCGAGCGCGATCGCCACCCGATACGGCCAGCGCTCCCAAAGGCACAGGGCGCAGGGCACGAGGCCAAGCCAGCGCTCGGATGCCAGCGCGCCCCCGAGCGCCACGCCGGACGCCAGGATCGCGACCCAGGCCGTGCCTCGGGTGCTCAGTGGGATAAGGTGCGGCCGGACCATGCCGGCGATATGGCCCGCATTGCCGCTTGGAGCAATCGCGCGCGCGCAATACCGTGCCGGAATACGGATAAGGATGGATTTCGATGCGCAAGCTGCTGGGCCGGGCCAATTCGAGCAACGTCATGAAGGCCGTCTGGCTTATGGAGGAGCTCGGTTTGCCGTACGAGCGCACCGACGTCGGCGGCCCGTTCGGCGGCACCGACACGCCGGAATATCGGGCCATGAACCCGAACGGCGTCGTCCCCACGCTGGTCGAGGGCGACTTCGTCCTGTGGGAGAGCAATGCCATGATCCGCTACCTTTGTGCGGCCAATGCGCCGGGCAACGCGATGTGGCCGGACGACTTGCAGGCGCGCGCCAGCATCGACCGCTGGATGGACTGGCAGCAGACCACGCTCAACCGGCCGCAGTCGGTCGTGTTCCAAGGGCTGGTGCGTACTGCACCGGAGGGGCGTGACCTCGCCGCCATTGCCGCTGCGACGACGGAGATCGCACGGTGCTGGACCCTGCTCGACGGCATCCTGGCGCGCGTGCCCTATGTCGCCGGACCCGTGTTCAGCCTGGCGGACATCGCGCTCGGGGTGCATGCCCACCGCTGGTTCTCGTTCGACATCGCCCGGCCGCCGCAGCCGCATCTGCACGTATGGTACGAACGGCTGCTGGAGCGCGCGGCCTACAAGCGGCATGTCGCGTTGCCGATGACCTGAGAACGCTGACCTAATGCGTTCGTGGGCGCCTATATCGGCTGCAGGAATGCATAAAGCTGGTAGGGATCGTCCGGCGTGCGGTCGAGACCGGCGAGGTGCCAGCCGGGATTTTCGGCGATGAGCCACTCCGCCGTCATGCTGGTCTCGCCGTAGGTGATGTCGCCGTCGACCGGCT
>CAXTJW010000231.1:0-6244 GCA_964244305.1 uncultured Acetobacteraceae bacterium | reverse complement strand
GGGTCCTGGGCCATGATGCCGGTATCGCGTGCAGGCGCCGGGCTGACAAGCCGGTTGCGCGCGTTACATGAGGGGAATGCGAGTTGCCGTGGCCCCCGAGTCGATTGCGTCCCCAGCGAACCCTACGTTCGAGGCGATGATCATTCCGCACCGCAGCCTGAGCCGCGAGGGGCTGCGCTGGCTCGTGGGCGTCATCTGTTTGTTGAGCACGCTGATCTCGGTGGGATTGTGGTTCATTGGGGCCTGGCCGGTGATCGGCTTCAATGGCGCGGAGATCACCTTGGCGGTCGTGTTGCTGCGCCGCAATGCGCGGGCGAGCCGGGCAAGCGAGCTGTTGCTGCTGTCGGACGAGGGGCTGCGGATCGTGCGGACGGACATGGGCGGCCGGCGCGTCGAGCGGCGCCTGCAGTCGGCCTGGCTGCGCGCCGGGTTGGAGGAGCGGCCGGGCCGGGCTCCGGCGTTGTGGCTATCGGACCGCGGCGGCCGGATGGAGGTCGGCGCCGAATTGGGCGAGGACGAGAAGCGCGATTTGGCGGCTGCGTTGTCGCTGGCGCTGCATCGGCACCGCAACCCGACGTTCGACAACCCGCAGCTACGCGAGGGTTAGGCCAGGCAGCCGGGGCATAAAGCTACGCTTCTGCCAGGGCGCGAAGCTACGCTTCCGCCGGGCCCATCGACTTGATGAGTTCGAAGACGCGCTTGCGGACGGCGGGCTCGGTGATGCGGTAGTAGGCGCGGACAAGCTCCAGCGTCTCACGGCGGTTCAACGCCTCGTCGGCGCCAAAGCCGTCCTGCTGTGCCTCGGCGAAGCCGCCGGCGACGCGGGTCGTGTGGTGGTTGCCGTGCAAACCGGCAATCGGCTCCGGCATGTCGTCGAAGAAGAAGCTGATGGAGACGTCCAGCACGCGCGATAGATCGAACAGGCGTGACGCGCCGACCCGGTTGACGCCACGTTCATACTTTTGCACCTGCTGGAACGTGAGACCCAAAGCCTCGCCCAGCCGCTCCTGCGACATTCCCATCAAAGTGCGCCGCAGCCGGATGCGACCGCCGACATGGATGTCAATCGGACTCGGGCGGGTCTCCTTGTCGGTGTTCATCATGACTGCGCCGGGCGCCATTTACGTCTCCGAGTGGATTGCTACTCCCTGATATTGCAACTGGATCAACCGAGAATGCAACCGGAAATTGCTAACACGAGGTAACATTCTGTCATTCTGCGCCGCTTAGTGAGACCGGACCAAAATTCTAGGAACGAGTCTCAAGCCGTCGCCGTGTCAAACCCATCGCAATTCCACCGCCCGCCAGCGCCAGCAGCCCTGGGATGACCAACCCCCAACGCGAGAACGACGTCGGTGGCCGCCGGGCCGGGAGCGGCAGTGCCAACGTGCCGGCAACGCCGATCGGCAACCGGCCCAGTTCCCGCCCCCAACCGTCGAAACCCGCCGAAATACCGGTGTTCGCCGCACGCATCAGCGGCAGGCCCTCCTCGACCGCGCGCAGCCTCGCAGCGGCCAGATGCTGGCGCGGCCCGGTCGAGTTGCCGAACCAGGCGTCGTTGGTGATGTTCACCATCCAATCCGGCCGGTCGGCTTCATCGACAACCTGGGCGGGAAAAATCGCCTCGTAGCAGATCATCGCACCGAATGGCAGCACCCCTGGCACACGGAGGGTCGCAGGGCCGCTGCCGAAGCCGAACTGGCCCGGCACGATCTTGATCGCGAGCGGAACCCATGACGGCGCATACTCCCCGAACGGAACCAGGTGCCACTTGTCGTAGATGCCCGCGACCGTGCCGTCTGCCTCCATCGCGACCAGGCTGTTGCGCGGCAGGTTCCCGGGATCGGCGGACGGCGCACCGTCCGAGAACGTCAGGCTGCCGACGATGGCAGCGCGCGCGGGCCGGGCGGCGTCCGCGACCGCCTCGCGCGCTGCCGCGTCGGACTGCAGCAGGAACACGCTCGCCGTCTCCGGCCAAATCACGACCGAGGGCTTGCCGCCCAGCGCGGCGACGGCATCGCGCGTCAGGTCGAGATGGCGTTGGAACACCGCAATGGCGGTCGCCCGGTCCCATTTCTGGCCCTGGGCGACATTGCCCTGCACCAACACGGCAATCAGCCCCGGCGGCGGCGGCGAGGCTTCCTGCAGCCGCATCCAGCCCAGCACAGCCCATACCGCGAGCGCCGCCGCCGCACCCAGCATACCCCGCCGGCCAAGCGTCGGCGACGCCGCCAGCAATAGCGTAACAAGCGTCAGGCCCGGCGTGCCGATCCAGGCTGCCGGCTGGATCATCACGTCCCCGACGCCGCCCGGGATGGCCCATACGCTGCCCCATGGGTTCCACGGAAACCCGGTCCCGACATACTGCCGGGCGAGGTCGAACACGGTCCAGGCGCACGCCAGCATCAGCACGCGGCGCCAGCCCGGCGGCGTCAGGCGAGCCAGGGCGCAGGGTGCCGCGATGAACAGGGCCAGCAACGCCGACAATGCCGGCACCGCGAGCGGGACCAGCCACCAGTATCGCGCCGACTCCAGCAATATGGCCTCGGTGATCCAATACAGGCCAAACACATGATGGCCGAACCCGAACCAGAACCCGCGCCGCGCCGCGCCCCACGGCCCGCGCGTGCCGCCGATCAGGAACAGCAGGCCCGGCACGGCGAGCAGCAGCACCGGAATGACATGCAGCGGCGGCAGCGCCATGGCCGACAGCGCGCCGAGCACGGCCGCCGCTAGGTCCGCCCGCCAGCCAATGGACAGCCGCAGCCGATCCGGCGGCCAGCTCAACGTCGCACTCACACCCGCACCAGACGCCCCGGCGGCAGCGGCTCCCCGCGCAGCACGGCGACGATGCACTCGGCCGCCATCACTCCCATGTTGACCAGGCTGTTGTCGGTCACCCCGGCCACATGCGGCGTGCAGATCACGCGGACATGCCGGCGCAGCTTGCTATCCGCGGACGGCGGCTCGTTTTCCATGACGTCAAGCCCGGCGCCGGCGAGATGCCCAGCCTCGATCGCCGCATACAGCGCGTCCTCGTCGATCAGGCCGCCGCGGGCGGTGTTGAGCACGACGGCGCCAGGCGGCAGCAAGGCGAGCTCGGCCGCTCCGATCATGTGCCGCGTCGCCGGCAGCAGCGGCAGGTGCAGCGACAGCACGTCCGAACGTGCGAGCAGGCTGTGCAGGGTGGGCAGATACACAATCCCCCGCTGGATGTCCGGAATGTCCGGGCCGGCCGGGTCATAGGCGGCGACGGCCATTCCGAACGGCAGGGCTAGGCGGGCAACGGCCTGGCCGATCGCGCCGCAGCCGACCAATCCCAGTCGCAGCCCGGCGACATCCCGAACCTTGGTCTCGGCACCTCGCCATGCGCCGCCGGCGACCTGGGCCGACAGCAGCGGCAGGGTCTTCACCAATGCCAGCAGCAGCGCCAAGCTGTGCTCGGCCACGGCCTGGGTGTTGGACCCGGGGGCGCGGGTGACGACGATGCCGCGCCGCTGCGCCTCGGCCAGGTCCACGTCATCGACGCCGACGCCATGGCGGGCGACGATGCGCAGGCTCGGGGCGGCCGCCATCACCGCCGCCGTCACCGGCCCCTGGCGCGACAATATCGCGACCGGCTGCACGGCGGCCGCAAGCTCGGCGACCGCATCCGCCGTCGGAAACGGAGCCATGTAGTGCAGCTTGGCGCCGGTCGCCTCGATCAGGGCGACCGCTTGCGGCGCAAGGCGGGGCGCGGTCATGATGACATCCATGCGGGTCTCCGTCGGGCGGGGCGTCGGGAAGGTTCCGCCAATTAGACGACTTAATCCGGCAGGTCGCGACTTTGGCGTTCGTAGTGCCGAAAGTATTTGTCGGTGATCATGTCGGTCTTCACCACGATGGCCACATCGGTCGTGTTGAACTGCTGGTCGATCACGGCGCCGTCGCCGATGCAGGCGCCGATGCGCAAATAGCCCTTGATCAACGGCGGCAGCATCTGGTTGGCACGGCGTGGGTCGATGGCGGCCGGGTCGGCCCGGCGCATATCCACGTAGCGCTCTGGCCTGGCGCGCAGCCGCAGGGCCGGCGGGGCGAGATGGTGCCCATACAGATAGGTCAGCTCGGTCGCCAGGGCGTCCGGATCCGTGCCGACCAGGCTGGCGCAGCCGAACAGCAGGTCGATCTGGAAATGGAACACGTAGGCGGCGATGCCGCGCCACAGCAACTGCATGACCGCCCGGCCGCGATAGCGCGCGTCGACGCAGGAACGGCCGAGCTCGAGGATTTGGCCGGGGAAGGCGGTGATCCGCCCGATGTCGTATTCGGCGGCCGAGTAGAACCCGCCGACGGCATCGGCGCCCGACTGCTGGATCATGCGGTAGGTGCCGACGACGCCCTCGGGGCCCGGTCCGATCTCGTGGTCCACGACCAGCAGGTGGTCGGCCACGGCGTCGAAATCGTCCCGGTCGCGCCCGCTCAAGCGGGCAACAGCATCGGGGATTGCGCCCAATTCGTCGAAGAAGATGCGGTAACGCAAGGCCTGCGCGGCGTCGACTTCGGCCGGGTTGGCAGCGAGGCGGACGCCGAGGTTGCCGGCACGCAGCTCGTGCATCCCTTCTGCGCCGGCAGGAAGCTGCAGCATGCGATAGTCGGTCATGCGCCTATCGCCATCAGCCGGTTACGTTTGAGAGGTGGGACTTTCATTGATCCGCCGGTCTCCGCATCGGCCATGATCGATGCTGGCGGAGGCCGGTCGGCTGGATGCGGCCGGCAACTTGGAGCACCTGGGCATGTGGCCGGGCGTAGCCGATCCGGATGGGTCCTGTCGAATCGATGCTCACGCAACGCGGCTTGCCCTCCGGCGATGACCGGGAGGGCACCGGATTGCACCGGTTAGCGCGCGCGGGGCTTGGTGCCGAGGCCGATCTTCTTGGCCAGCGAGGAGCGGTGGCGGGCATAGTTTGGGGCCACCATCGGATAGTCCGGCGGAAGCTGCCATTTCTCCCGATATTGTTCCGGGGACATGTTGTATGACGTCTTGAGGTGGCGCTTCAGCATCTTCAGCTTCTTGCCGTCCTCCAGGCAGATGATGTGATCGGGGAACACTGACTTCTTGACGGGAACCGCCGGTTGCTGCTTGTCCGGCACGACGGGCTCTTTTCCGACTCCAGCCAAAGTCCGATAGACTTCCTGGATAAGGTTCGGCAACGCATCGGGCGCCACCGAATTATTCGACACATGAGCCGAGACAATCTGAGCGGTCAGCCCAAGAACGTCCGAGTTAGCCGCAGCTTCAACCATGGGGTGCCCTTTCGTTGCACAAGTAGCGAAGTATATACGGTCTTGTGCAGCCGTTTCGCAATACACAAGTCATAATTTAAATTGAGGTCTATCATGTCTGACGAAGTGCTGTCGATGGAACCAGCAGACCAGCATCTCGATATCTCCAGCGACGTTTGCCCTATGACCTTCGTACGAACACGCTTGGCACTTGACCGATTATTGCCTGGACAAACGCTGTTAGTCCGGCTTCGTGGCGAAGAACCGAGTCGCAACGTGCCGCGCACCGCCATCGAGCAGGGCCATGCTGTCATTGGCCAACAAATTAGGCCCGATGGGACGATGGACTTGCTGCTGCGCCGTGGCTGAAGGCGCTTGTGGCGGACCAGTCAACCTAATGCTTGGAGATCAAGCGCAGGGATCGGAACGTTACAATGGCCGCCGCAGCACAAGCGCGTCGCTGCCGCTCGGGTAGTAGCCCCGCCGGCGGCCGACCACGGCGAAACCCGACGCAGCATACAGCGCCTGCGCCGGCGCGTTATCAGCCGCGACCTCCAGGAAAATAGCCTGTGCGCCGCGCTCCTGCGCCGTCGTCGCCGTTTGCTGGAGCAGTGCGCGGCCGATGCCTTGCCGCCGTGACGCCGGGTCGACGGCGAGGGTCAGGACCTCCGCCTCGTCGGCGACGGCGCGCGCGAGGATCATGCCGCCGGCGGGAGAAATCCATCCAAAGGCGCCGAACAGGCCGAGCTGCAGCCCGATGGCGTCGACGCCCCAGCGCTCGTGCGGGGGAAAGGCGCGATGGTGCAGCAACGCCATCGCCGCCGCATGGGCCGGAGTCGCCGCGACCAGCACCTCAGGCGCGGGTCGCGGCCAAAGTCGCAGGACGGGCCTCGGGCGGATCGACATAAAGCGGCTGCACGGCGCGGTCATCCGGGCCCGCAGCCGTCCTGCGCCGCGCTGCGTTGGCCACATCGGCCGGCGT
>CAXTJW010000230.1:3030-6264 GCA_964244305.1 uncultured Acetobacteraceae bacterium | reverse complement strand
ATTCGACGGCGATGCTGTGATCCACCTCTGCGGCTTGCGGCGCGCGGCGCAGCAACAGGAGCAGCGGCAGGGCCGCAAGGCATAGCACCATCATCAGCTTGAAGTCGTCGATATAGGCGATCACGGTCGCCTGCATTGTAATCATATCGTCCAGCGCCGACCGGCCCGCGAGCGTGAGCGGGTCAAGCGCGGACCCAGCCGCGTGCAGCAGCCGGTTGTAGGGCGTGACATAGCCCGCGATCTCTGCATGGTTCACCTGCGTGTTCTCGGTCAGCAGCGCCGTCACGGCCGAGATGCCGACCGCCGAGCCGATATTGCGGGACAGGTTGTAAAGCCCGGTCCCGTCGCCCCGCTTCTCCGCCGGGAGTGTCGAGAACGTCACCGTCGTCAGCGGCACGAACAGGAAGCCAAGCCCCGCGCCCTGGATGAAACCGGTGGAAACGATCGTCCACTGCGACACGTCGGGCGTCCATCCCGTCATGTCCCACATCGCCCACGCGGTCAGGCCGAGGCCCAGCGCCAGCAGCAAGCGGATGTCGACCCGGCCGATCAGCCGCCCGACGATGAACATGCACACCATGGTTCCCAGGCCGCGCGGCCCCATGACGATGCCGGCCGTCACGACCGGGTAGCCCATCAAGGTCTGCAAGTAGGGCGTCATCAGCGCCAGCGACGCGAGATAGGTGATGCCAACGATGAAGATGAACAGCATCCCGACCGCGAAGTTGCGGTCTTTGAACAGGCCCGGGTTCACGAACGGACGAGACGCCGTGAACGTATGCACAAGGAACACGTAGAACGCGGAGGCTGCGACGACCGCTTCGATCACCACCTCGCCCGAGCCGAACCAGTCAAGCTGCTCGCCGCGGTCCAGGAAAAGCTGCAAGGCCCCGATCGACAGGCTGAGGGTGCCGAACCCCAGCCAGTCCAGGCCCTTGCCACGGTCCAGCGCCGTCTCCGTCACGAACGCCTTGATGCCCGCGAAGGCCAGCATGCCAAGCGGCAGGTTGATATAGAATACCCATCGCCAGCTCAGGTTGTCGGTAAGCCAGCCGCCGATCACCGGACCGAGCACCGGGCCGACCATGACCGACACGCCGAACAGCGCCATGGCCCCACCGCGTTCTGCGGGCGTGTAGATGTCCAGCAGGATGGCCTGCGATAGCGGGACCAGGGCAGCGCCAAAGAAGCCCTGCAGCAGGCGGAATAGCACGATTTCCGCCAGGGACTGCGCGAGCCCGCACAGGATCGAGGCAAAGACGAACCCGGCGACCGACGTCAGCAGCACCCGTTTGCGCCCGAACCGGGCCGACAACCATCCGGAGGGCGGTGTCATGATGGCGGCCGCGACGATGTAGGACGTCAGCACCCAATTGATCTGGTCCTGGCTGGCCGAGACGCTGCCCTGGATGTAGGGCAGCGCGACGTTGGCGATCGTGGTGTCCAGCGCCTGCATGATCACCGCCAATATAACGCAGGCGGTGATGGCGCCCCGGTTGGCCACGCGGCCTGATTGGGCCGATGCGTCAGGCATGGCGCTGCTCGAACAGGCCCACCAAAAAGGTGGGCAGGCCCCGTGCATGGCCGGTATCGATGCGGACGACGACGCTCATGCCGGCCCGCAGCGGCGGCTTGTCGACCGGGGTCTCGATCCGTACGCGCATGGGGATGCGCTGGACGACCTTCACCCAGTTGCCGCTGGTGTTCTGGGCCGGCAGCATCGAGAAGCTGGAGGCGGAGGCCGGGCTAATACTCTCAACGGTGCCCTGCCACGTCTGATCGGGATAGGTGTCCACCGCAATGGCAGCATCCTGGCCGGAGCGCACCCAGGTCAGTTCCGTCTCTTTCGGGTTCGCCTCGATCCACATGTGGTCGGTCGCGACGATGCTGAACGCAGCCCCGGCGGCGGCAAGGTATTGCCCCGGCTGCAGGCTCGGCACGTTCGTCACGATGCCGGCCATGGGCGCACGCACGATGGTGTGGGCGAGCTGGCGGGCGGCCTCGTCCCGCTGCGCCAACGCTTCCAGGGTGCGGGGGTGCTTTTCGACCGCGATCTCGGGGTCGCCGATCAGGCTGGCGACGATGCCTGCGAGCTGCTGGTCGAGCGAGGCGACCTTCTGCCGGGCCGATTGAAGGTTGCGTTGCGCCTGCTCCAGCGACACCAGCGAGGATGCGCCGTTGCCGACCAGCTTTTGCTGCCGGTCCTGGTCCTTGGCGTAGAAGTCGGCGTCCACCTGGGCTTGGCGGATCTGGGCCTGCATGTCCCGGTAACTGGTCTTCAGCGATTCCAGGCTTGCGGCGACGATGCCGACCTGCGCCTGGGCGCGTTGCAACGCGAGGCGAAACGGCAGGTCTTCGAGCTTGAACAGCACGTCGCCTGCCCGGACGGCCGTGTTTTCCTGCACGTCGATCTCCTTGACGATTCCGGAGATGTCGGTGGAAACGGCAACGATGTCGGCGCGGACATAGGCGTTCTCAGTAGACATGACCTGGCCGCCCGCGACGTACTGCCACCCTCCCCAAGCGAGTGCCAATGGCACCAGCAGGAACAACAGCGGGCGCAGCCAGCTGCGGCGGACCCGTGCAGATGCGGCGCCGGACACTGGCGCGGGCGTCGGCGCGCCGGCTGGCTCGGCGATGGGCATAGCCCGGGGCGCGGGGGCCAGCCCAGGCGGCAAGTGCCGCGCCGCCGGGTCCCCCGGAGCAGGAGGGCTAAGGTCGCGTGCTTCAGACATTGTTGGCCTCGTTGACGGTCATGGAAGCCTCCTCCGGCTCCTGGGCGGGCTGGTCGCACGCGAAGACCAGGTTTTCCTTCATGGTCGCGAGGGACTGCATCAGCAGTTCGCGTGCTGCGTCCGGGATGCCTTGCAACGCCTCCGCGCGTGTCCGCTCGCCCAGGACGCGCATCTGCGCCAGCATGGGGTGCGCCTTCTCCGTCAGGTAAAGCAGCCAGATGCGGCGGTCGGTCGGATGGACCCGCCGCTCGATCAGGCCGCACGCTTCGAGCTTGTCCAGGATGCGCGCCAGCGTGATCCCTTCGATGTCGAGGATATCGGCCAGGCCCGCTTGATGGATGCCCTGCTTGGGCGCGAGGAACGCCAGTACCTGCCATTGCGACCGCGTCAGCCCAAGGCCGCGGGCATGCTGCTCGAACCGCTTGCGAAGGAAGCGCGCCACATCGTGCAGCAAGAAGCCAAGGGTGGGCGGAGTGGATGGCGTCGGATCAGACATGCT
>CAXTJW010000230.1:0-2930 GCA_964244305.1 uncultured Acetobacteraceae bacterium | reverse complement strand
CGTGCAGCAAGAAGCCAAGGGTGGGCGGAGTGGATGGCGTCGGATCAGACATGCTTATCATAAGGATGCTTATGATTCGTAAGCTAGGCAGCTGCTGCTGCGGAATCAAGCCTGCGCATCCGACAGCAGGCGAGCACGCCGCAGCGGTGGGATTAGGCCATGCGCCTTCGGGTCCCGTTGGTACATGGACGGGCTTGTTGGCCTGAGGCCGGCCGTGCGGCTATTTTCCGTCTATGCTGGTCGCGTCTTGCGCCGCTTGGAGCTCGGCTCGAACTCGCGGCGCTGTCCGGGCTGAGCCGTGAGGACTGCCTGCCATAGGGCTTCCTCTCCCTCACGGGTCAAGGTAGCGTCACGGCTCTCCCGGACCAAACATCTAGCCAGCGACCAGATCGCTTGCCGCGTCACGAGCCGTCTTGGGGAACTCCGACCGCATCCTGTAATGCCCCATCAGATAGGACAGCATCATGGCGCCAGCCCACGCCAGCAATAGCGCCATGAGATAGCTGCCCAGGATTGCGACGAGGTTCGTCCGCCCATTCAGCTCACGGGCCACCCCCAAATACGCAGCGAACATCCAGGATACCATCGAGACTGCTCCGAGCAGGGTCGACACGGTTGGAAGCCAACCGGAGCTCGTCTCGAACAGCGGCTGCCCGATCCTGCTCGTCACCCTCGGCAGCACGATCTTGTGCAGCAGCAGCGCATTGAGCGTGAGGACGGTGACGATGGCCAGCTTGGCCCAGAGCTTCTGGTTCAGAAGTATTGCCGGCGCATCCAGGGCGCTGTCGGTGACAAGAAGCGCTCCCGTTACCCAGACCAGCACGAGGCCCGCAGACACCGCGTGCGACAGGTCGATCAGCTGCCCAGCCGCTCTCTGGCTTACGATGCCGAACGCCAGCTTCCTGAGCACGACCCAATCGGCAAGCAGGGCGGCGCCCAGGCCCGATGCAAGCGCCAGGATGTGGGCCAGGACGAGAAGCGTATGCACATGGATGATCATGGGCGCCGTCCGGTGAGCCCGGCCCTGACCATCAACGCCGTTTCCAGGCCACGCCATGGCGCGGGGCCGCCGCGTCCCGCAAAAAATGAACCCGGCTTATCAAAATAATGTTCATATCGTAATGTCGTATCATTTATGATGCGTATGCACAATACGTTACGATCGCAATCTGTCTTGTGGGTAATTTGTCAGGAAACGTCAGGGAGTGTCGGCGATTGTTTGGCAGGGCGGGGGCGGCTGTTGGACCACGGCGACGGTCCGCGCCAAAATCTCATGTTGGCGCCTCGCGGTGTCGTTCGGCGTAAAGGATTGGCTCTGATGCACATTGGGTGATGGGCGCCGCCGGTTAGTGGCCCGCACGTGCCTGCCGCCGAAGGCCGCCCCTGGATCACGGGCCATCATACCGATCACCCGATCGGCGCGAGCACCGCAGACATCCTGAGGGTCTCCCAAGTAGGCCAGTGCCGAGTGGCAGCGTCTGACTGCCGCACGAAGCCGGCCGGGTCATCTCAACTGAGGAGCTCCCGCAGCGCAACCATCTCGGCCTCGGTAACGCGTCCGCTTTCGGCAAGCTGGCAAATCCGCTCGGCCAGTTCGCCGCGGGCGGCCTCGCGCTGCTCGTCGGTCACGCCGTCGATGCCGTCGAGGTCGGCGCCCCGGAACCGGACGCAGCGGACCGGGTTCGCCCACTCAGGTTGCTCTCCGGCCGGACGCGCCTCGCATTCCCTGACTTGGCGCAACAGCTGAACCCGGCGGTTCAGACTCTCGCGCCGTTGAACCAGCAGGCGTTCGCGCAGCTCGGCGTCGGTTGGCACCCGCCAGCCCAGCCGCGTGAGGTGGGCTTCCATGCGGTTGAACAGGTCCGCATCGTCAAAGACGCCGTAGCGCGACCGGCCGAATTCGGTCATCCGGATGTAGAGGGGATGATCCTGGGCGACGCCGACCTCGCCAGTTTCCCTCAGGCGCTGCCACAAGGCGCGCTCCTCCGGGGTGGCAGCCGAGGCCATGCACGACGCCAGCACCCCATCCATCTCGACCACGCGCCGCGCCCGCTCGGCCGGCATCCGACCCTTCATTTCGACCGACCAAGCGAAGTCGTGGTAGCTGTCGCCCATGTCGGCTGCCGCAGTGACCAGGCAAGCGGCGTTTTTGTCGCTCACGAATTGCCATTCGGACCGGCCTTCTTTGAAGAAGTCGCCGTTGCACAGGGCGGCGTGGGCGGCCTCGACAAAACGCAGATCGCGTAAGTCAGCGACGAACGCTGCGTCGTGCGCCAAGTCCGCTTCAAGGTCGGGATCGGCCCCGGCTGGCGGCGGCGAAGGTAGCGGCAAGGACGTTTGCTCGCCATCAATGAACACCACATCGTCCGGATCGATGTCCACACCGCCCAGGACCCACCGACGAGGCCCGGTCGAGGGCCGCCGCCAGCCGCGGTCGAGCGTGTCGTAGACGTCGCCGCGAGAACCATCCGGGAGTCGAGCGTCCCAAACCGTGTGCGCCCGGCCGAGCAACCAGCGCACCACAGACGGTCCATGGTGCGTGCGCCAGTCAACCGGCCCAACCCAACGGCCACTAACCCATCCGCCCGGCGGCTCTGCACCGGGAGGCAGGTAAGTCACGGAGTTGTAGCGGGGGTCTGAGGATGGCACGCGATGATGCTCCGGCATCGGTAACGGGGACACCCCAATCTACTTTGGGGCGCCTATTTTCTAGCTACCGGTAACGACCACATCCGATGTGTATCGGCAATGACCTTCATGTATGAAGGTCGGTCAAGGGGCGGCGCGAGAAAGGCGTGTTCCCGGCTTTGCCGGAGTGACTTGGGGCACGTGCGCTCCGCCTGGTTTGCCTCGCCGGGCTACCGGCCGTCCACAACAAGCCGGCGTCACTCTCCCTCACGGCGTATCCAGGAAGCGGTCCAGACCGAGCA
>CAXTJW010000229.1:0-6264 GCA_964244305.1 uncultured Acetobacteraceae bacterium | reverse complement strand
TCGTCGACCGCTTCCTGTTCACGCCGATGGCCTATCCGGCGGCATACGGCTTCATTCCCGGCACGCTCGCGGACGACGGCGACCCGGCCGACGCGCTCGTGCTCGCCCCCGCTCCCATGGTGCCCGGCGCCGTCATCCGCTGCCGCCCGATCGGCATGCTGCAGATGGAGGACGAGAGCGGCCAAGACGAAAAGATCATCTGCGTCCCGCACGACAAGATCCACACGCAATATACCGAGGTGCACGCGATCGAGGACCTGCCGGCCATCACCCGCGCGGCCATCGAGCACTTTTTTACCCGCTACAAGGACCTGGAGCCCGGCAAGTGGGTGAAGGTGACGGGGTGGGCCGGGCGCGAGGCGGCGGAAGAGGTGATCCGCAAGTCGATCGCTGCGGTAAAAGCCTAATCGTCGGCCGGGCGGCGGCAAGCGTCGTCGCCGGGCACGCCTATCACGACCGGTTTAGCGTGTAGCGGTATCTGCAATACTCGCCGCCGATCTCGGCTTCGAGATGCCCGTCCCGCACGGTTCCAGACATCCTTGTCGTGCCGGTTTGGGTGGAGAACGTGCCGTCCGGCTGCACCATCGCGACCAGGCGGTTGTTGCCGAACCGGCGGACGATCGTGTTGTGCCGAATACGGAGCGTCGGGTCGCGGAAGGGGCCGCAGCGCCCAGCCTGGCTGATCGGCGTGGCTCGGCCGCGATAGACGCCGTCAACCGACTCGGCCCCGGCGACCGAAGCGACCGGAGCAGGCGCCGTGCTGACCGCCGCTGCGGCCTGCACATCGGAGATGGCCTGAGGAGCCGAGCATCCGACAAGCAGGCCTGCAGCCAGCAAGCAAGGCAGAACATTCTTCAGCATGGCAGGACACCTTCGACCGTAGCGGCCGGCAAGTGAATGCCCGCGATATCGTTCCGTCAATGCCCCCGGCGCAATTCGGCTGCGCGCTTTGAGCCCGTCCAGCCTGCCATCCGCGCCATGCGCCGCAGCCCCGCCCATTGCTGCTGAAAATAGCTGCCGGTCGCCAAGGCTTCCTCGGCAGACGGGTCGCCGGTGCGGACATACGCCCGGGCAAAGTCGGCCGTGCCGAACAGCACGTCCCACCACGGCAGGATCGCGCCGTAGTTGGCGCTCTGTTGCCCGGCCGCCAGCACGCCGTGGTGCGAACGGTGGAACCGCGGCGAAACCAGCAGCCGCTCCCCCAGCCAGCCGAACGACAGCCGCGCATTGGCGTGCGATAGGCTCTCGAGCAGCCGCAGCAGCAGCACGAGCAACGGGAACTGCATCGGCGGGATGCCGATCAGCAGTCCCACGGCCATGAACCAAACGAAGCCGATCAGGTCATCGATGACATGGTTGCGGTCGTCGGACCAGAACGTCATCTGCCGCTGCGCATGGTGCAGCGAGTGCAGCGCCCACCACCAGCCGAACATGTGCGATAGCCTGTGCCGCCAATACTCCGAGAAGTCCAGGATCACGGCATACAGGAAAAACGTTAACAGATGATGACCGAGCAGCGCCGGCACGAGCCGCTCCAGGGTCGGCGGAATCCAGCCGTGGTCCGACAGCCAGCCGTTCATGCCGACCTGCAGCTGATAGAACAGCACGAACGTCACGAGCGGCAGTACGCCTACCCGAGAGATCAGCGTGTAAAGCACGTCCACCCAGACGGCTTTCTGGTCCGGCCAGCGCTCCACCGGGCGCCAGCGCTCCAGCGGCAGGCAGATCGCGAACGTCACCGCCACCTGCGCCGCGCCGTAGCAGGCGAAAAGCGCCCAGCCGAACGCGATCTCCTCCCATTCCATCCCACCGACCGCATACAGCACCGGCAGCAGCACCGTTTCCTGCAGCCATCCGGCCGCGAGGCTGAAGGGGTCCGTCATCGTATGTCCGTCGTAAGGAAGATGCCGTGCGGCGAACGTCCGACGGCGATCGACTGGATCGCGCCGGTCGCCGGGTCGAGCACCGCGACCTTTTGGATAAAGCGCTGGGTGATCCAAAGCTTGCCGTCGGGCGCGAAGTCGATGCAGTCGGGGCCGCCGGGAACCCGGTAGCTGCGGATTAATGCATAAGTCGTCGCATCAAGCGCCACCGTCGTCCCGTCCACCCGGTTGTTCACCCACAATGTCCGGCCGTCCGGCGACATGAACAACTGGTGCGCGCCGCGCCCGGTATGGATGCGCTGCTCCACCCGGCCATCGACCGGATCTACGACCGCGAAATGGTCGGAGCCCATGTTGGCCACCAGCAACTTGCCATTGTGCCAGATCACTCCGGCCGGAGCGGCGCCGACCTCGGCCGTCCACAGCACGGCCTGCCGCTTAATGTCGATCGCCGCGAGCCGGTTGGTCCCCTGCAGCGTCACATAGACCATGCTGCTGTCGGGCGAATACGCCAAATGGCTCGGCATCGAGCTGAGCGGATAACGCTTCGCCAGCGTCATACTGGCAGCGTCGTAGACGTCCACCTGGTTGCGCGCGAGGCCGGTGACGGTCAGCAACTTGCCGTTCGGGCTGAACCCCAGTTGGTAGGGGTCGGCCATCGCCACCCGGCGCTTGATCTCGCCGGTCCCAGGGTCGAGGAACAGCACTTCGTTCGCCCCGGCGTCCCCCACCAGCAGGTCGCGCCCATCCGGGCTGAGTGCCACGTGATGCGGCTCGCGTAGCACCGGGATACGGCGCAATTCGGTCTCGTGGGCCATGTCAACCAGGCTGAGCGACGCGTCGCCCGAGTTCAGCACGATGGCGATGTCGTGCGTGCCATCATGCGCCTGGGCTGGGCCCATAGCAGACCCGGCCAGCAGGACGGCGATCGCCAGAAGCCTCTGCATTACGCTAATCCCTTGTAAAGCACGGCGCTGATACTCCGAAACAAGTTAGCACACGCGGCTTTTTTGCGCCGCACCATTCTTTTTGCCGGTCGACGTGAGGCACCCGGGACACAGCGGCCCGAGTAATGCGCAATAAGGCACGCTGCCCGGCTCGATCACCTGTCCTTGATCGTCCGGCACAGCCGCATAGCTTGCCATTGTGCCGCCGCTTCGCGAGGGTGCGGCCATGTCAATCGCCGTAACATTGCAGCCGCGGGTCCTTGTGGTCGAGGACGAGTTCCTGATCCGTCTAACCCTTGTCGAGGCGCTCAGCGACGAGGGCTTCGACGTGCTCGAGGCCGATTCCGGCGACGCTGCCCTGTCGATCCTTCAATCCAGCCCATCCATCAGGCTGTTGCTGACCGATATTCAGCTACCGGGCTCGCTGAATGGCAACACGTTGGCGACCAAGGCCCGCGAGACCCTGCCGGACCTGCCGGTCATCTTCATGACCGGTCGCCTGGATGCAGCCGATGGCGCGGGACGGTCGGATCGCGACGTGTTCATCAGCAAGCCGTATACCCTCGTCGATATCTGCGAGGCAGCGAAGCGTCTGTCCGCGCTCGGTGCAGTCTAGCTTGATCGGCTCGCGAGCCCCGCGGCGCAGAAGCCTGCTCGACGTACCGGCTTGAAGGCGCATCTCACCCGTCCTGGATCACTTCAGCTCGGCCTGCGGGAACGGCGCAGCCTGCTCCAGGACGCGGGCGGCGCGCAGCACCAGGTCGTCCCGGTATAACGCCGCCGCCAGTTGCACGCTGTTCGGCAGCCCGGCCGTCGTCAGCCCCATCGGCACGCTGATTGCGGGCTGCCGGGTCAGGTTGAACAGGGCGGTCCAGGGCGCCCAGTCCCGCATCAGGGCACGCGAGGGGTCCAGGGTCGGAGCGTCGGCGAGGGATGGCGGACCCGGCACCGTCGGGCATAGCACGAGGTCGAACCGGCGATGGAACCGCGCCATCAGGTGCGCGGCATCGATCCGCATGCGCTCGACCTGCACGAACGCCGCTGCCGACAGGCCGGCCTGCTCCGCCGCCACTTGCTCGATGCCGGCGTCCAGCAAGCGGCGCTGTTCGGGCGGCAAGCCGTCGGCCAACACCGCCAGCGCCACGCCCCAAACGCGGCCGAACGCGATGCTGGTGTCCGGCAGGCCGGGGTCCTCGTCGGCGATCTCGGCGCCCGCGTCGGCCAGGATCGCGGCGGCGCGCTCCACGGCGGCGACACCGTCAGCGTCCACCGGAGCGTCGAAGCCGGGACGGCGCAGCACCGAGACGCGAAGGCCGGCCACGCCGCGGTCGATGCCGTCACGCCAATCGCGCGGATCGTCCGGCAGGCTGAACGGGTCGCGGCCGTCGAACCGCGCCAGGGCGGACAGCATCAGCGCCGCATCCCGCACCGTTCGCGTGATCGGGCCGGCGACGGCGACGGCCCCGAATGCGCCGATGGGCCACTGCGGCACGCGGCCGAAACTCGGTTTCAGCCCGACCGCGCCGCACCAGGCGGCGGGGATGCGTATGCTGCCGCCCGCGTCGGTGCCCAGATGCAGCGGCCCGAACCCGGCCGCCGCCGCCGCCGCCGCTCCGGACGACGACCCGCCCGGCGTGCGCCGCACGTCGAACGGATTGCGGGTGATGCCGTGCAGCGGACAGTCCCCGGGCGTCTTCCAGCCGAACTCTGTCGTCGTGGTCTTGCCGATAATCACGGCCCCGGCGGCCTTCAGCCCCAGCACCGCGGGCGCGTCGTCCGGCACGGCATCGGCCGACGTCGTCCGGCTGCCCCGGCGCGTGGGAAAGCCCGCCAGGTCCACGAGGTCCTTGACTGTGCAGGGCACGCCGTCGAGCACACCCAGCGGACGCCCGGCGCGCCAACGCTGCGCGCTCTCTCCGGCGGCTTGCAGGGCGCGCGGGTCGAGCACGGCGAAGGCGTTCACGGCCGGGTTATGCCGGGCGATGCGCTCGGTGATGGCCTGAAGCGCCTCGACCGGGCTCAAACGTCCGGTCGCGTAGTGCTCCAGCAGGGACTCGGCCGACATCAGCGCCGGGTCGGTCATGGCCGCGCTCATGCTTGGGCGATCGCGGCGGACCAGGGCGACATCGCGTCGCTGATGCCGGTGCGCAGGCCGTCGCGGTCCTGGATCAGGTTGGGACAGGCAAAGTTCACCGGCAGGACCGCGTGCTCGACGACCTCCGTCGGTCCATCCGCCCGTAGCGCATCGAGCACGCTGTCCGGCAGGCGCCGATCGGCGTGGACGGTTGCCGCGTCCGACACGTCGATGCGCGGATGATGCGCCGCCGCCTGCGGGTCCATGCCGAAGCCGTCGACGAAGGCCAGCATTTGCAGCACGGCCGCGAGGATACGGCGTCCGCCGGATGCGCCGGCCGCCAGCACCGGGCGGTCGCCATCGCGCAGGATAATGGGGCACATGTTCGTCAACGGCCGCTTGCCAGGTTGCAGGGAGTTCGCCTGGCCGGGCCGCGGATCGAACCACATGACGCCGTTGTTCATCAGCACGCCGGAGCCCGGCAGCACCACGCGGCTGCCCATGGACGACAGCAGCGTCGTCGTCATCGCGACCATCGTGCCGTCGGCGTCGCATACGGTGATGTGCGTGGTGCAGCTCTCGGCGGCTTTCGGCTCGGCGTCGCCCAGGCCGGACAGGCGCTCGGCGTAGGCGGCCTTCATCGCGCGGGCCAGGGCCACGAACCAATCGGCGTCCGGCACAGCGCCCGGCGGAACCATGCCGTCCAGCACCCGCGCCAACGTCGGCGCGGCGGTGAGGCCGCCGGCGAGCTGCAGGGTGCGGCCGTTCCATGCCGCTTCCTGGCAGGGCAGCACGCGCGCCTCGCACCGGCGCAGGTCGTCCGTGTCCAGCACGCCGCCGATCGCGGCCGTATCGGCGGCGAGGCTGCTCGCCACGTCGCCCTCGTAGAAGTCGCGCAGCCCGGCATGGGCCAACCGCTCCAATGTGTCCGCCAGGTGCCCGAGCTGGAAAAATCCAGGATCACCCTGGTATGGCGCCACCGGCGGCAGGCCGTCCGGCAAATAGATGCGGGCACTTTCGGGATAATGCCGCAGCACGGCGGCGGAGTTCGCGACCTTTAGCGTGGTGAACCAATCCTGCGGCAGCCCGCGCCGTGCCAAGGCAATGGCGGGCGCCAGCAGCTCCCGCAACGGCAGCGCGCCGAATCGGCCATGTAGATGCGCATAGCCCGCCACAGCGGAGGGGACGGCGAACGACAGCGGGCCATGCATGTTGGCGTCGCCCTCGACCTCCGGCCAGGTGAACAGTTCTGACTTGGTGCGGCCGGTCAATTTGAAGTGCGTGGGATCGAGGCGGCCCGGCGCACGCGGGCCGAAGTCCACGACCTCCGCCCGCGGCTGTCCGGCACGGTGCACCAGCG
>CAXTJW010000228.1:0-6268 GCA_964244305.1 uncultured Acetobacteraceae bacterium | reverse complement strand
GTTGTCGCCGACCTGCGGACCCGGCGTCGCCGTCATCTTCTCCGCCCCGATCACCAGCGCGAACCGGCCACGCCCGGCGGCCAGGAAGTCGCGCGCACCATGGATCGCGGCGGAACCCGACGCGCAGGCGTTCTCATACCGGGTCGCCGGCTTGAACCGCAGCGCCTCGATGTCCTGCATCGGCAGCGAGCTCGGGAAGTCCTGGCGCGAGAAGCCGTTGTTGAACAGGCCGACGAACACGCCGTCGACCTCGGCCGGCTCGATCCCGGCGTCGGCGATGGCGCTGCCGGCCACGCGCGCGATCAGCGCCTCGACGTCCGGCTCCTCGAGCTTGCCGAACGGGGTATGCGCCCAGCCAACGATGCATGCGGTCACGGCAGTCTCCTGGGATTGGCTACAACAATTGAGCAGAACTTCGGTCCGGACGGCGCGCGATGCAAGCGGGCCTTCCTTTTGGGCCATAATTGAGATACGGGCGTTGCAAGCAGAAAAAATCACCGGAGGACGCGCCCATGCCGCCCATCAGCCGCCGCAGCCTCGTCGTGGCCGCCTCCGCGCTACCGTTGTTCGCCATACGCAGCAGGCCAGCGCATGCTGCCGAGTTCACGCTCAAGTTCGCGAACAACCTGCCGGTCTCGCATCCGATGAACCTGCGCGGCAACGAGATGGTGGCGCGTATCCTCGAGGCCTCCGGCGGCCGGGTCGAGGTGCAGATCTTCCCGAACAACCAGCTCGGCTCCGACACCGACATGCTGAGCCAGCTCCGCTCCGGCGCAATCGAATTCTTCACGCTGTCCGGCCTGATTTTGTCGACGCTCGTGCCGGCGGCCAGCATCAACGGCGTCGGCTTCGCCTTCAAGGACTACGACCAGGTCTGGCGCGCCATGGACGGCAAGCTCGGCGCCTACGTCCGCAGCGAGATCGCCAAGCGCGGCCTGATCGCCATGGAGCGCATCTGGGACAACGGCTACCGGCAGACCACGACGAGCACGAAGCCGATCACCTCGCCGGACGACTTCCGCGGCGTGAAGCTGCGGGTGCCCGTCAGCCCGCTATGGACCAGCATGTTCTCGGCCCTCGGCGCGTCGCCGGCCAGCATCAATTTCAGCGAGGTCTACTCCGCCCTGCAGACCAAGATCGTCGATGGGCAGGAGAACGCGCTCGCGCTGATTGAAACCGCCAAGCTGTATGAGGTGCAGAAGTTCTGCACGATGACCAACCACATGTGGGACGGCTACTGGTTCCTGGCGAACCGCCGCAGCTTCGAGCGGCTGCCGAAGGATGTGCAGGAGATCATCGCGCGGGAGTCGAACAAGTCGGCGCTGGACGAGCGCACGGACGTCGCGAAGCTCAACTCCGAACTGCGCGGCAAGCTCTCCGGCTCCGGGTTGGTGTTCAACGACGTCGACCCGGCGCCCTTCCGCGACACGCTGCGCAAGAACGGCTTCTACACCGATTGGCGCGCCAAGTACGGCGACGAGGCTTGGCACACGCTGGAGGAGACTGTCGGCGGCCTCTCGTGAGCGCTGCTGCGGATTTCCTCCCGGATCGGGCCGGCACGGGGCTCGCCGGGCGTATCCTGCGCTATGCGGTGGAGGCCGTCGCGGCGCTCCTGGTGCTGGCGGAAATCGGCATTCTGTTCGTGGGGGTGGTGGCGCGCTTCGTCCTGCACCGCCCGATCGTCTGGACCGACGAGCTCGCCAGCATCCTGTTCCTGTGGCTCGCGATGTTCGGCAGCGTCATCGCGCTGCAGCGCGGCCAACATATGCGGCTCACGGCCATCGTTACGACGCGCCCGCCGCTGTGGCGCGCCCGGGCGGAGACGCTGGCCATCGGCGCCGCCGCGCTGTTCCTGGCGCTGATCCTACCGCATGCGGCGGAGTATGCGCAGGACGAGTGGTATATCGAGACGCCGGCGCTCGGCTGGTCCAACATGGTCCGCGCCGGGGCGATCCCGGTCGGCGTGGCATTGATGCTGCTGTCCTGCGCGATCCAGCTGCTGCGTGGCCGGCTAATGGACATAGTGATGGTGGGCGCGGCGCTGCTGGCCATCGGGGTCGCGCTCTATCTGCTAGGTCCCGTGCTGCACGGCATCGGCAATTGGAACCTCGTGCTGTTCTTCGTGGTGCTGCTCGGCGCCGGCGTGCTGCTTGGCGTGCCGATCGGCTTCAGCTTCGGTTTGGCGACGCTCGCCTATCTCGCCTGCACCACGACGACTCCGCTCACGGTCGTCGTGTCCCGCATGGACGAGGGCATGAGCGCGTTGATTCTACTTGCCGTGCCGCTGTTCGTGTTCCTTGGCCTGCTGATCGAGATGACCGGCATGGCGCTCGCGATGGTCAACTTCCTCGCGAGCCTGCTCGGGCATGTGCGAGGCGGGCTGAATTTCGTGCTGCTGGGCGCTATGTACCTTGTCAGCGGCATCTCGGGCAGCAAGGCGGCCGACATGGCGGCGGTGGCGCCGGTGCTGTTCCCGGAAATGAAAAAGCGCGGCGCGATCGAGGGCGAGCTGGTCTCCTTGCTGGCGGCGTCGGGCGCGATGAGCGAGACGATCCCGCCCTCGCTGGTGCTGATCACCATCGGGTCGGTGACGGGGGTGAGCATCGCCGGGTTGTTCACCGGCGGGCTGGTGCCGGCGCTGGTTCTGGCGTCCGCGCTGGCGGCGGTTGCGTGGTGGCGGTCGCGCGGCGAGGATATGTCGGGCGTGCGCCGGGCCAGCAAGCGGCAGGTCGGGCGCGCATTGCTGATTTCGCTGCCGGCGCTCGTGCTGCCGTTCCTGATCCGCGCCGCCGTGGTCCAGGGCGTCGCGACCGCGACCGAAGTCAGCACCATCGGCATCGCCTATTCGGTCCTGGCGGGGCTGCTGCTCTATCGCAAATTCGACTGGGCGCGGCTGTTCCCTATGCTGGTCGAGACCGCGTGCCTGTCCGGCGCCATCCTGTTCATCATCGGCACCGCGACCGGCATGGCCTGGGCGCTGACCCAATCCGGCTTCTCCCGCAGCCTCGCGCAGACCATGGCCAGCGTGCCCGGCGGCGCGCAGGGCTTCATGGCGATCAGCGTCGTGGTGTTCATCATTCTCGGCAGCATCCTGGAGGGCATTCCGGCCATCGTGCTGTTCGGCCCCTTGCTGTTTCCGATCGCCAAGGCGCTCGGCATCAATGACGTCCATTATGCAATGGTCGTTGTGCTCGCGATGGGCGTGGGGTTGTTCGCGCCGCCGTTCGGAGTCGGGTACTACGCCGCCTGCGCGATTGGGCGCGTGAGCCCGGATGCGGCGATGCGGCGCATCTGGCCCTACATGGGAGCGCTGATTTTGGGGCTGGCGCTGGTGGCGGCGGTGCCCTGGTTCTCCACAGGGTTCCTGTAGGGGGGCGGGGTTCTTGTAAGGGGGGCCGGCACCCATATCACGCGCGTCGACCTATGGAGGCCCCGATGTCGCTGTTTTCCACCAAGACCAAACCCGCCGAGACGTTCCCGTTCACCCGCACCGACGCCGAGTGGCAGGCGATGCTCACGCCCGAGCAGTTCAAGGTCATGCGCGGCCACGGCACCGAGCGCGCCTGCACCAGCCCGCTCAACGCCGAGAAGCGCGACGGCGTTTACGATTGCGCCGGTTGCGGCCAGCCGCTGTTCAAGACCGACGCCAAGTTCGAGAGCGGCACCGGCTGGCCCAGCTTCTTCCAGCCGCTATCGCGCGACGCGGTCGGCACCACCGACGACCGTGCCTGGGGCATGGTTCGCACCGAGGTGCATTGCAGCAACTGCGGCAGCCACCTCGGCCATGTATTCCCGGACGGCCCGGCGCCCACCGGACTACGCTACTGCATGAACGGTGTCTCGCTGACCTTCGATCCGGCCTAAGCCTGCATGCCCCTGGAGATCAAGGTCGGCCCAGCCCAGCTTGCAATCCACCAGGGGCACACAGTCCTTATTTCCGAACCGGACGGCCAAATGTCATGGCCGACCGATAAGGGGCTGTATTTCTACGACACTCGCCTGATCAGTGCATACGCGCTGTATGCCAATGGCCAGGTCTGGGAGTTGCTCAACAGCGGCGCGCCCGCCTACTACGCAGCGCGCATGTTCTTGACCAACCGTGCCTTCCCCAGCGAGGGCGGCGACGTGCCGGCGCGGACACTCAGCCTGGTGCTCAGCCGCATGATCGACGGCGGCATGCACGAGACTTACGCCATCACGAACTTCGGCCGTGCCTCGGTCCGTTTTAACCTTGAGATCGCGATCCGCAGCGATTTCGCCGACATCTTCGAGGTGAAGTCCGGCCGCATCGTCCGCCGCGGGCGTATCAGCAGCGCCTGGGTAGACGAGACGCAGACGCTGACCACCGGCTATCGCAACGGCGAGTTCTTCCGGCAGGTGGTGGTCACTGCGAAGGCGGCCATGCCGGCCGTCTATGCCAATGGCCGGATCAGCTTCGCCGTCGAGCTGCAGCCCGGCCAGACCTGGAACGGGGCGCTGCTGTATGACCTGATGGACGGTGCCCGCGTCTACCCGGCCCCGGCCGAGTGCCGGTTGAACTCCTCCGGGCAGCAGTCGGATGCGCTGGCAAGCTGGCAGGCCGGCATCCTGAAGCTGCAAAGCGGCACCCACGAGTTCGAGCGGCTGTTCGACCAGGCGGTCGAGGATATCGCAGCACTGCGCCTGCCGGTCCCAGGCAACAGCGGCACGGAGTTCATCACGGCGGCGGGCCTGCCGTGGTTCGTGGCGCTGTTCGGCCGCGATACGCTGATCGTCGCATTGCAGACCGCGATCCTCGACCCGGCCTTCGCCCGTGCGGCCCTCGAAATCTTGGGCGAGTGGCAGGCGACCACGCGCGATGACTACAGGGATGCCGAGCCCGGCAAGATCCTGCACGAGCTGCGCCGCGGCGAGCTGGCGGCGCTGCATTTGATCCCGCACACGCCGTACTATGGCACCGCGGACGCGACGCCGCTCTATCTCGTGACCCTGCACGCGGCCTGGCGGGCGACCGGCGACCTCGACCTGATGCGGCGCCATATTGCGACGGCCGAGGGCTGCTTGTCCTGGATCGACGCCTATGGCGACCGCGACCGCGACGGCTTCCAGGAATACGGCACCCGGTCCGGCCAGGGCTACGAGAACGTCGGCTGGAAGGACTCCGGCGAGGCGGTCGTGAACCCGGATGGCAGCCAGGTACGCGGGCCGAAAGCGCTGTGCGAGCTGCAGGGTTACGTTTATGCCGCCTGGCTTGGCATGGCGGAAATCTATGACGCGCTGGGGGACAACAGCCGGGCCGCTGCCCTGAGCGCGAAGGCGGCCGCGTTATACAAGCGGTTCAACGAGGTGTTCTGGGACGAGGCGGGCGGGTTTTATGCCTTTTGCCTCGATGGTAACAAGCGTCCGGTCTGGACCGTGGCGTCGAACGCCGGGCATCTGCTGTGGTCCGGCATCGTACCGCCGGAGCGCGCCGGCCGGGTCGTCGCCCGGCTTATGCAGCCGGACATGTGGAGCGGTTGGGGCATCCGGACGCTGACGTCGGACAACCCTTCGTATAACCCTTATTCCTATCAGAACGGCTCCGTCTGGCCGCACGACAACAGCTTGATCGCACTTGGTTTTAAGCGCTATGGCTACCACGCCGAGGCAAATGCGGTGGCGCACGACATCACTCGCGCCGCCGGGTTCTTCATGTTGCGGCAGTTGCCGGAGCTATACTCGGGGGTGCAACGCGACGGCGCTAGCTTCCCAGTGCAATACCTTGGCGCGAACGTGCCGCAGGCCTGGGCGGCGGGATCGGTGTTTGCGTTGGTGCAGGCGATCCTGGGGTTAGAGCTTGACGCACCGGCCGGCGTGCTGCGCATCGACCCGGTCCTGCCCGACTGGCTGCCGCAACTGAGGTTGTGCGACTTGCGGGTCGGCGCGAAGACGTTCGATATCGAATTCCGCCGAAGCGGTGGCGCGACGGAGTATCAGGTCTTGGGCGGTGACTCGGGGGCGGTCATCCGTCGCAGCGCTGCTATTGCGTGACATCCGTCATTGCGAGCCGGCTTCGGCGCGGCAATCCAGGGCAATGTCGACGGCCCTGGATCGCCGCGGCGCCGGCGCTCCGCGCGATGGCGGAGTTTAGGACGCAGCCTATCTAATCAGCCGCCAGCGCCAGCGCCTTGCGGGCCAGGATCTGGCCGACATGCTCCTCGATCGCCAGCCCGACATGCGCCGCATGGGTCGCGAACACATGGTCGGCGCCCGGATAGACGCGGTAGTCGACCTGGACGTTCTTCTGCGT
>CAXTJW010000227.1:0-6278 GCA_964244305.1 uncultured Acetobacteraceae bacterium | reverse complement strand
ACGCGCCCGCAGGCATAGGCCCGCACGCAGTCGTCCTCGACGTAGTTGCGGGTCAATGCCGCGCCGCCCAGCATGACTGGGATTTCCAGCCCCTGCCGCGCCATCTCCTCGAGGTTCTCCCGCATCACGACGGTGCTTTTCACCAGTAGGCCAGACATGCCGATGGCGTGGGCGTGGTGCTGCTTGGCCGCCGCGACCATGTCGGCCAGCGTCACCTTGATCCCCAGGTTAACCACCCGGTAACCATTATTGGTTAGGATGATGTCGACCAGGTTCTTGCCGATGTCGTGCACGTCGCCCTTCACGGTCGCCAGCACGATCGTGCCTTTCTCCTGCCCGGCCACCCGCTCCATATGCGGCTCCAGGTGGGCCACCGCCGCCTTCATCGTCTCCGCCGACTGCAGCACGAAGGGCAACTGCATCTTGCCGGCACCGAACAGCTCGCCCACCACCTTCATGCCGTCCAGCAGCACGTTGTTGATGATGTCGAGCGGCGCGTTGGTCAGCATCGCCTCATCGAGTTCCGCGGCCAGGCCCTTGCGGTCGCCGTCGATGATGCGGTCCTTCAGGCGGCCCTCGACCGTATCGGACCGGACCTTCTTCACCGCGTCCGCCAGCTTGCGGTCGGCGAACAGCTCCAGCAGCTTTTGCAGCGGGTCGTAGCCCTCGCGCCGCCGGTCGAACAGCAGGTCCTCGACGACTTGCACCTCCTCGGGCGGGATCAGATGCAGCGGGCGAATCTTGCTCACGTGCACGATGGCGCCCGTCATGCCGGCGCGGACGGCATGGTCGAGGAACACCGAGTTCAACACGGCGCGCGCCGCCGGATTGAGGCCGAAGCTGATGTTGGACAGGCCCAGGATGATCTGGATGTCGGGGAAGGCGTCGCGGATCAGCTTGATGCCCTCCAGCGTCCATTGGCCGAGCTTGCGGTCGTCCTCGCTGCCGGTGGCGACGGTGAAGGTGAGGGGGTCGATCAGCAGGTCCGACTGCGGCAGGCCGTGCTTGTCGCAGGCGAACTCCACGAGGCGCCGGGCGATGGCGAGCTTGGCCTCGGGCGTCTTGGCCATGCCGGTCTCGTCGATCGTCAGCGCGATCACCGCGGTGCCGAACTTCTTGGCCAAAATCAGCCGGTCGCGCGCCGCGTCCTCGCCGTCCTCGAAGTTGATGGAATTGATGATCGGCTTGCCGCCGTGTAGCCGCAGCGCCGCCTCCAGCACGATCGTCTCCGTGCTGTCGATCACCAGGGGGGAATTGACGCTGCTGGTGAACCGGGTGATCACCTCGTTCATCTCGGCGACCTCGTCGCGGCCGACGAAGGCGGTGCAGAGGTCGAGGCTGTTGGATCCCTCGGCGACCTGCTCGCGCCCCACGGAGACGCAGCCGTCCCAGTCGCCCTTCTCCTGCAATTCGCGCCATTTCTTCGATCCGTTGGCGTTGCAGCGCTCGCCGATGGAGAAATAGCTGTTCTCCTGGCGGAGTGCGGTCTGGCTATACAGGCTGGCGACGCTCGGCACCCAAATGGGCTTGCGCAGTACTGGCGCCGGGCGGAAACCCTCGCCGCGGCGGCGCAGCATGGCGTCGAGTGCCTGGATATGCGGCGTGTCCGTGCCGCAGCAGCCGCCGATCAGGTTCAACCCGTCCTCCTGGACGAACCGCTCCACCCAGCTCGCCATCTGCTCGGCGTCGAGCGGGTAGCGCGTGCGCCCGTCCACCAGCTCCGGCAGCCCGGCATTCGGCTGCACCGAGATCAGGCCGGGCCAATTGGCGGCGAGCCAGCGCACATGCTCCGACATCTCCTGCGGCCCCGTCGCGCAGTTCAGCCCGATGAGCGGGACATCGAGCGCATGGACGACCGTCGCGGCGGCGGCGATGTCGGGGCCGACCAGGAGCGTGCCCGTCGTCTCGACCGTGACTTGGACGAAGATCGGCGTGTCGGTCCCGGCCTCGGCGCGGGCGATCTTCGCGCCGTTGACCGCCGCCTTGATCTGCAGCGTGTCCTGGCAGGTCTCGATTAGGATCGCGTCGACCCCGCCGGCGATCAGCCCGCGGGACTGCGCCGCCAGCGCCGCCTCCAGCGGGTCATAGGCGATGTTGCCGAGCGACGGCAGCTTGGTGCCCGGCCCGATGCTGCCGACCACCCAGCGGTGCCGCCCGTCCGAGAAGCTGTCCGCCGCCTCCCGCGCCAGTTCGGCCGCGATCTTGTTGATTTCGTGCGCGCGCTCGCCGAGGTCGAATTCGGCGAGGGTGATGGGGGAGCCGCCGAAGGTGTTGGTCTCGACCATGTCGGCGCCGGCCTCGAAGTAGCCGCGGTGGATGTCGCGCACGAGGTCCGGGCGGGACAGGTTCAGCACCTCGGTGCAGTTCTCCTGGTTCCAGTAATCGCGCTCGATGTCGAGCGTCAGCGCCTGCACGCGGCTGCCCATGCCGCCGTCGCAGAGCAGCACGCGGTCACGAAGCGCATCGAGCAGATGGGGTCGGGTCATCAGGCGTCCTCGGAGACAAGTTCGGGAGTGGGGGCGGGTGCGCGGGCCGGCATCGTCGCGGACCAGAGCCGCACTTCGAGCGCACCCGGCACAGATAAGGAGGCGTCCGGCGAAAGGCCAACCTGGTCGAACGCGGCGCTCATGGCGGCGTCGGTGAAGCCGGGCCATCGATGCGCCAGGCGTTCGGTGAGGTCGGTGCGAGCGTGGTCTGCCAGGTCCACGACGATCAGCCTGCCGGACGGTGCCAGCACGCGGGCGGCCTCGGCGAGTGCTGCGGCCGGGTCCTCGGCGTAGTGCAGCACCATCTGCATGACGACCACGTCGTAGCCGCCGGACAGCGGCAGCCGGTACATGTCGGCCTGGCGCACGGTACAATGCGCCAGCGCCGGCCGGGCAAGCCGCGCCCGCGCCAAGGCTAGCATCGCCCGGCTGGCGTCGATGCCCAACCCGCCGGAAACGCGCGGCGCCAGCAGCTCTAGCAGGCGGCCTGTCCCCGTGCCGATATCCAGCACCCGGCCCAGCCGCAGCCCGGGCAGCAGCCGAAGCAGGGCCGCATCGACGTCGGCCGCGGGCAGGTCGAGCGCCCGCATCTCGTCCCAATCCGCACCCTGCTTACGGAAGCTCTCGGACGCGATCCGGGCGCGTTCGGCCAACACGCGGGCAGCGCCGCGGCGGTCGGCGGACAGCACCGGGTCGTCCTCCGGCAGACGCGCCAATAGATCCTGGATCAGCCCGGAGTCGGGCGGCAGGCCGAACCAGACGTTCGCCCCCTCCCGCACCCGCTCCAGCAACCCGGCGTCGCAGAGCAGCTTGAGGTGGCGAGACAGGCGCGGCTGGCTCTGTCCGAGGATTTCAGTGAACTCCATGACGCAGAATGCGCCCCGGGCCGAGAGGGCCAGCAGCCGCAGCCGGGTCGGTTCGGCGCAGGCACGCAGGGCGGTGAGAAGTGGATCCATGGCTTGCACATAACATAAGGATATCCTTATGTCTATCCTATGGCACTGATGGTCGATGCACGGGTTGCAGTGGTTTTCGGCAGCGCTTCGGAGCGGCAGGAGGGGGATGTGGTGTTGAGCGTGGGGCTGGTTGGCGCCGGTCACCCTGGCGGTTGCGCTTGCTGCATATCGCGCACGGCGGCGGCGGACGCGCTTGGCCACTTGTTCTTGCAGCGGGCGCGGGGCGACGTGGCGTTCTTCCGGCGCGTCCTCGTCGATACGGACGAAGTAGGCGAGGAAGTGGTCAGAGCCGCGCTGCAATCCGACCCGGTCGTATCCGCTCGCTTTCGTGCTGCCTGATGACACTGTAAGGCGCCGATGAGAATGGGCTCGTGGCTGTGATCGGAGCGAACCTTAGGCATTTTGCGCTGACAAACTGTGCTACTTTGGGGCGTCATGGGAACAGAACCGCCACAGACAGACGATCTCGCAGGTCTGTACCGTCGCGCTTTCGACGAATATGGCGCACGCGCGTTATGGAACATGCGTCCGGTGAAGAAACCGACCCCGGCGGACGCCTTGGCCATCACCAAAGCATTGCGCACGCACGGACGCATGGATGGACGACGGCTCGCTGAACAAATCGAACAGCTTTGCCTTGCCCATCAGTAAATTCCAATCGGACGTGTTGCGGCGGCTGGCGGCACAGCGCAGCCCAGACAGCTACATCGCGGGTGGCATCGCCATCAACCGACATGGCCCACGCTTCTCGGCCGACATCGACATCTTCCAGGACTCTGCCATGCGGCAAGAAAGCGCCGTCAAGGCGGACGAAGCGGCGCTCGCCTCCGCCGGCTACACAGTCACATGGCCACCCAATCAACGTACCGGAAAGCGCGAGGCCACCATCGAAAAGGGCGGTGAGCAGATGCTGCTTGAATGGGTCACAGACTCCGCTTTCCGGTTTTTCCCGACGCAGCCGGACGAATTGTTCGGCTATGTGCTGCATCCCGTCGATCTGGCGACCAACAAAGCCTCGGCAGCAGCAGACCGCCGAGTGCCGCGCGATATCGTTGATCTGGTTACCATCCATGAGAATGTCTTGCCGCTTGGGGCAGTTGTTGCGGCGGCGGTCGGCAAATTTATCGGCACCACGCCGGAAGAGATGCTGGCCGAGATCACGCGGCACAGCCGTTTCACCGGAGAGGAATTTCAGGTCTTGGCGACCGAGCAGCCCATCGACGTGCGCGGGTTACACCGCCGTATCCGCAGTATGATCGAGGATGCCGAGAGCTTTGTCGCCAAGCTGCCGAGCGATGCCGTAGGCGTAATTTTTATGGACGGCGAACAGCCGGTGCAGCCCGATCTAAACGCGCTCGACAAGTATCAGCGGAACCCTGGTGCGCCGCGTGGCCTCTGGCCCTCATCGCCCGAAATCGCGCAGGCAATGCTCGAACGTCACAACAAGCCGGGTTCCTAGTCATTCGATGACTTATCTTGGTCACCAAATGACGGCTAATTGGTCCGAATCAGCCGGTGCTGCTTCCGGCCAGCCGACAACTTCACCGCACCATCCCGCAAGTCGGCGCCGCTCACCATCGCAGCCTCGTCCACAAGCGGCACGTCGTTGACCCGCGCACCACCGCCCCGAATGAGCCGCCGGGCCTCGCCCAGGCTCAACGCCAAACCACTATCGGCAAACAGCCGGATGGCGGCGATCCCAGCCGTGAGGTCCTCAGCCGCAACGAAGTGCGTCGGCAGCGTCTCCGCGGCGGCACCCTCCTCGAACGCCCGCCGTGCGGTCTCGGCAGCGGCCTCGGCAGCGTCGCGGCCATGCGCAAGCGCCGTCGCCTCGGTCGCCAGCTGCTTCTTCGCCTCGTTGATCCCGGCGCCGGGCAGCGCCTCCAGCCGGGCAATCTCGTCCAACGGCACATCGGTAAACAGCCGCAGGAAGCGGCCCACGTCGCCGTCCTCGGTATTCCGCCAGAACTGCCAGTAATCATAAGGCGCCAACCGCCCGGCCGCGAGCCAAACCGCCCCGCGCGCGGTCTTACCCATCTTCGCACCGCTGCTGGTCGTGATCAGCGGCGTCGTCAGCCCAAACACCTGACGCCCCTCGGTCCGCCGCACCAGCTCGACGCCGGACACGATGTTGCCCCATTGGTCCGACCCGCCCATCTGCAGCAGGACACCCTCGCGGCGGCAAAGCTCGCGGAAATCGAAGCTCTGCAAAATCATGTAGTTGAATTCGAGGAACGTCAGCGGCTGCTCGCGCTCCAGCCGCAGCCGCACGCTGTCGAAGGTCAGCATGCGCCCGATGGTGAAATGGCTGCCGACATCGCGCAGCAGGCCGATGTAGCTCAGCGCATCCAGCCACTCGGCATTGTTCAGCATGACCGCATCCGCCGGCCCGCCGCCGAACCGCACGAACGGCGAGATGCAGCCGCGGATCCCAGCCATGTTGGCGGCGATCTGCGCCTCGCTCAGCATCTGCCGCGCTTCGTCCTTGCCCGACGGATCGCCGATGCGCGTCGTGCCGCCGCCCATCAGCACGACCGGACGGTGGCCATGGCGCTGCATCAGCCGCAGCAGCATGATCTGCACGAGGTTGCCGACATGCAGGCTGTCGGCCGTGCAATCGAAACCGGTATAGCCGCTAATGGCGCCGGCGTTCAGCGCAGCGTCGAGCGCCGCCTCGTCGGTGCATTGGTGGATAAAGCCGCGCGCGGCGGCCTCGGTCAGAAACGGGCTCTGCGACATGCGCCGCGCCATACCATGCGCGGCCCATCGCGGCTACGCCCGTCGCACCACGTAGCTGCCGGCCAATGACTGCACGATCGCGTCGGCATGCGCCGGG
>CAXTJW010000226.1:0-6291 GCA_964244305.1 uncultured Acetobacteraceae bacterium | reverse complement strand
CCTGGGTTCGGACCAGATCGCGGCGCTTGGCACGTCGCAGGTGCGGGCACTCGGCGCGGTCCAGGTGGCGGCACTGTCCACGTCGCAACAGGCCGGGCTTACCAATGTGCAGCTGGCGTCGGTATCGCGCGCGGGCAGCGCCGGGCTCGACCTCACGGCGGTGGCGGACCGGATCGGGAGATTGACGGCCGATCAGTTCGGCGGCTTGACGTCGAGCCAGGTTGCCACATTATCCAGTGCCGCTGTCGTCGGGCTAAGCAGCAGCCAATTATCGGCGCTTCCATCAGGCGCGATCGCCGGGCTCGACCCGGCGGGCATCAGCAGCCTGGGTTCCGCAATCAGCATGTTGTCGACCGCCCAAGTCGGCGGCCTGAACGCATCGCAGATCGGCGCCATAGCGCCCACGTCGATTGCCGGCTTATCGGCACGGCAAATCGGAGCGCTCGCCTACAGCGCGGTGCGCAGCCTTACTACCGCGCAGCTTGGCGTGCTCTCGACGCAACAAGTGGCAGCACTGAGCCCGACGCAGCTGCTCGCCTTCGGCTCCGACCAGATGGCCGCACTATCGACCGTGCAGATCGGCGCCTTGATCCCGACCCAGATCGGCTCGTTGTCCTCAGCCCAAGTCGCCGCGCTCCGCACCGATCAGATTGCAGCACTCACCGCACAGAACGCCGCGGGCCTCTCGCCGGAATAGGTCAGCGGGCTATCGACCGACGACATCGCCGGCCTGAGCGTCAACGCATTCGACGCGCTCGGCACCGCCGCAGTGGGCGCCTTCACCAATGACCAGCTCGCCGCGGTGACGACCTCCCAACTCGCAAGCTTACGCAGCAGACAGCTCAATGCGTTCGGGCGGGCCCAGCTCTATCACCTAACGCCAACTCAGCTGACTACGCTGTACGGATGACGGGCATCGGTGTGCCGAACCTTGCTGCACGGCCGCTTGTCGCAACGGTGGCAGGGTTCAAACCACCGCCCGAATCCCCGCCGCAACCCGGTCCAGCGTGCGCTCGGTCAGCGCCGCCATGCACAACCTACCGTCGCTGACGCCATAGATGGCGAACTCGTCCTTCAGCCGCGCCATCTGCGCCTCATCCAGGCCCGAGTAGGAAAAAAGCCCCTTTTGCCGCACCAGCCGCTCAAAATCCAGTGCGTTGTTGCCGGAGAGCCGCGCAACCAAGCCTTCCCGCATACGCCGGATGCGCTGCCTCATGCCGTCCAGCTCCTCGATCCATTGCGCGCGCAGCGCCGGGTCGCCCAGGATGGTCGAAACCAGCTGCGCCCCATGCGTGGGCGGCGTCGAGTAGTTGGTGCGCACCGCGATCTTCACCTGCTCCAGCACCAGCCCAGCCTGCCGCGCATCCGCAGCCACCACCGAAAGCGCGCCGATCCGCTCGCCATACAACGCGAACGACTTGGAGAACGACGTCGCCACGAACAGCGGGACGCGGAGCTCCGCCAGCAGCCGCGCCGGCTGGCTGTCCGCCTCCAGCCCCTCCGCGAACCCCGCGTAGGCCATGTCGAGGAACGGCACCAACTGCCGCTCGCGAATGAGGCCCGCCAAGGTCCGCCAGTCCTCGGCCGAGATGTCGGCGCCGGTCGGGTTGTGGCAGCAGGCGTGCAGCAGCAGCACGGTGCCGGGCGCCATGGCGGCGACGGCGTCGCGCATCGCTGGCCAGTCCACGCCGCCGGTGGCCGGATCGAAATACGGATATTCGCTCACCCGCAGCCCGGCGCCCGCGAAGATGCTGGGATGGTTGCCCCAGGTCGGCCGGCTCATCGCCACGGTGCTGCCGGGCGCAATCCGCCGGATGACGTCCGCGCCGAGCTTCAGCGCCCCGGTGCCGCCGAGGCTCTGCACCGTCGCGATCCGGTCCCCGATCGCATCCACCAACGCGTCGCCGAACACCAGCCGCTTCGCCGCCTCCCGCAGCCCTGGCAAGCCGTCGGGCTGTAGATAGCCCCAGCTTGCGACGCGCTCGGCCAAGTGCTGTTCCGCTGTCGCGACCACGCGCAGGATCGGGATGCGGCCGTCCTCGTCGTAGTACATGCCGACGCCCAGGTTGATCTTCTCGGCCCGGCGATCGGCCCCGAACTCCTGGAACCCGGCCATGATCGGATCCAGCGCTTCGGATTGCAGGGCGTCGAACATTGACATGGCGGATTCCTCTTGGCTCAAACAGTCAGCACGATCTTACCGAAATGGGCGTTCGCCCGCATGTGCGCCTGCGCGGCATTGGCCTCCTCCAGCGGGAAGCTGCGGTCGATCGGCAGATGGAGCCGGCCCGCCGTCACCGCATCCCACAAATCTTTCCGCATGCGGCGGTTGATCTCCCGCACCTCCTCCAGGCTGCGGGTGCGGAAGGTGACGCCGATGTAGCTGATCCGCCGTGCGGCATGCAGGTCGAAGTCGAACTCGCCCTTGGCGCCGCCGAGCCGGCCCACGTTGACGATGCGGCCCAGCACCCGCGTCGCCCGCAGGTTGCCATTGGCGACGGGCGCCGAGATTTGGTCCACCACCAGGTCCACGCCCTTGCCGCCGGTCGCTTCAAGCACCGCATCGGGCCAGGCCGGGTCGCGGCTGTCGATGGCCAGGTCGGCGCCGAACTCATGCAGCCGGGTGCGCCGGGCCGCATCGGTCGACGAGCCGATCACCAGGCCCGCGCCCATAAATTTGGCCACCTGCAGCCCCATCAGCCCCACGCCGGAGCTGGCTCCCTGGATCAGCACGGCCTCGCCCCGTTGCAGCCGGCCGTTGGTCACCACGGCGTCGTGCATGGTCTGCAGCGCGATCGGCAGCGTGGCGGCCTGCTCCCAGCCCATGTTGGCGTCTGGCAGGCGGCTGACGCGGCCCCAGTCGGCGACGGCATACTCCGCGTAGCCGCCATTGCCGGAGCACATCACCCGGTCGCCTTCCCGGACCCCGGGAACATCCGCGCCGACACTGGCGACCTCGCCGGCCCACTCCAGGCCGATGACGGCACCCTTGCCGCCGAGCGCCCCATGCGCGTGCCCGGCGGCCATCGCCAGCTCCGTCCGGTTCAACCCCGCCGCGCGCACCCGAACCAGGACCTCGTTCGGCTTCGGCTGCGGCGTCGGGAGGTCCTGCAGTTCCAGCCCGTTCTCCCCGACCACCATCGCGCGCATCCGCCGTCTCCTTATCCGTTTGGCCCGAAGATCGAGGCCGGGCGGCGAAGTGTCAAACGCGGCGCTACGATCGTATCGTCCGGGCTGAACCGGCCTCTAATGCTCCGCCTTGCGACGCCCGCGGCCGTGCTGCTCCTTGGTCAGCGCGGCGTTCTCGGCCGCCGCTTCCTTTTCCGCCTTGCCGACGGTTGCGGAGCTGGTGCCCTCCTCGGTCGTACCCTCGGCGGCGGCACGGGAGGCGGCGGGCATCGGCGCACCCTTGGCGTGGACCGGAGCGGGCGCCTTGCCGCCCTCATGCACCTCGGGGTGCCCGGCACCGGCCTTGGCGCTGCCGGCGTTCTGCACCTCGTCCGCCTTCTGCGCCTTGGCGGACCGGGCGGTGCTGGTATCGTTGTCGGATTTCGTTTTCTCGTGCGGCACTTTGGTTCTCCGGTTAGGGATGGCCCTTAACCCGCCCGACGCTGCGAGGTTGCAGGCCGGCTAGCCCAGGAAGTCTCGCAGCAGTCCATTCACCACGCCGGGCGCGTCCTGCTGCACCCAATGCGACACGCCGGGCAGCCGCTTTATCGTCAGATCCCGCACGTAGCGCTCGGTGCCGTCCAGGCAAATCAGGTCCAGCGCCACGTCCTGCTCGCCCCACACTACCAGGGTTGGCGTCTCGATCACCCGCGCAAGGTCCGGCATGCCCGGGCTGGGCCGCCGCGAGGCCCGGTACCAGTTCAGCATCGCGGTCGCAGCGCCGGGCTCGGTGATCTGCCCGGTGTAGACCGCGAGCACGTCCGGCGGCAGCGCCACGCGCCCGAACATCCGCCGGACCGCCGCGCCGCCGTTCGCCATCAGGATGCGCTCCGGCAGCCCCGGCAGTTGGAACAACGCGATATACCAGGACTTGCGCGCCTGCCGCCAATGCTTCAGCGCCGCGCGGAAGCACAGCGGATGCGGCACGTTCATGATCACGAGCCGCTCCAGCGGACGGATTTGCCCGGCCGCGAAGCACCAGGCGACCATCGCCCCCCAATCATGCCCGATCAGCGTGACGCTGGTGGCGCCCGATGCGTCGATCAGCGCCGCGACGTCGGCGATCAGTTCGGGCAGGGCGTAGTCCATGAGCCGCGTGGGCCGGGTGGTGCGGCCATAGCCGCGCTGGTTCACCGCCCAGACGCGGTAGCCCATGCCGGCCAGCACCGGCATCTGGTTACGCCAGGAGACCGCGTGCTCCGGGAAGCCGTGCAGGCAAAGCGCCAGCCGGTCGCCGCTGCCCTCCTGCAGCACCTCGAAGCGCATTCCATTGGCTGCGACGAACCTTGTTTCCATCTCCGTGACCTTTTGGCGTCCAGTTGAACCTACGTCCGGATCGGCCTGCGTAGCTGCATTCGCCACCGACGGCGCCGAGGCGGGAGGCTGGCTATTGCGGCCCATCCTGCTGCAGCCCAATCGCGCGGGCTTGCGTCATGTCGCGCATGCAGCTTGCGACCTCGATGATGCGGATGGTGCCATCCTCCGTCTCATAGAAGTTGCACTGCGCAGTGCGGTATTGCAGCCAGGCGCGTTCCGCCGCCTTGAGCGCATCGATGCGCCGTTGAGCATTGGTCTCCTGCTGCAGCATGGCGAGCAGGGCTTGGTAGGCCTGGTTGAGCCGCTGATCCCAAACCTTCGTCCGTGCAGCGAGGCAGTCGGCGATGTCGTAGGTCGTGGGACGTTCATTGCAGGCGCTGCCATCCGGCGTCCATCGCTCCGCTGCCCGGCATGGGACGCATAAAGTCAGGCCGAGCAGGACGGACATCAGGGCACGCGAGGGCATCCGCGGCAGTCCGTCATGGATAGGCGCTTGTATCGCCGGCATTCGTCTCTCCCTGCTCAAGGCTTGCAGCAACCGCGTTTGACCCGACGTGCCGTCGGTCTCCATGAACCCATTGACGCGAGCCGGCTTGCGGCGCGGCAGTCCAATGCCGCGTGGACCAATTTTCCTGCATACGGCCCTAGAGTGCCGCGTCGCAAGCGCTCCCCGCAATGACGAAAAAGGGGCAAATGCGATGACCCTGCCCACAATTAACCGCCATCACCAAGGAGGCTGGCTATGTCCCAATCGCCTTTCCTCACCGGCAACTATGCGCCGGTCGCCGACGAGCTGACCGCAGACGGCCTTCCGGTGCAGGGGCGCCTGCCGCCGGGGCTGCGAGGCACGCTGTTCCGCAATGGCCCCAACCCGCATCTGCCGCCGGCCGAGCCGTATCATTGGTTTACCGGGGACGGCATGGTCCACGCCATCAGCATCATGGATGGCATGGTCGGCTACCGGAACCGCTGGGTGCGGACGCCGCGCTTCCTGGCCGAGGCCGAGGCCGGGCGTCCGCTGTTCGCGGGCTTCGGCCAACCTTTGACGGAGGCGGCGGACCAGCTCGACAACGGCGTCGCCAACACGCATGTGCTGGCGCATGCGGGCCGGCTGCTGGCGCTTGAGGAGGCGCATCTGCCGACACGGCTCGATCCGCAGACCCTCGCGACTCTCGGTTATGAGGATTTCGGCTGCCTGCAGGGACGGTTCACCTCGCATCCCAAGCACGATCCACGCACCGGGCAGCTCGTGTTCTTCAGCTACTCCGCCACCGGCGCATTAAGCCGCGACATGTCCTGGGGTGTCGTCGAGGCCAATGGCCGCGTGTCGCAGCATGAGGTGTTCGACACCCCGTATTGCAGTATGGTGCATGATTTTGCCGTCACCGCGTCGCATGTCGCATTCCCGGTGCTGCCGTTGACCGGAGACCTGGAGCGCGCCCGATCCGGCAGGCCCGCCTTCGCCTGGGACCCGGGCCTGCGCAGCTTCCTGGGCGTCATGCGCCGGGACCGCGGCGTCGCCAGCCTGGCCTGGACCGAGTTCGCACCTTGCTTCGCCTTCCACGTCATGAACGCCTTCGACGACGGTGGCGATGTCGTGATGGACGTCGTCGAGTATGACGAGGCGCCGCTGTTCCCCCGTACGGACGGCAGCACAGCGCCGGAGGTGGCGCCGGCGCGGCTTTGCCGGTGGCGGGTGGACCCGGCAGGCCGTGCGCCGATGCGGCGTGAGATGCTGGACGACGGGCCCGGCGAGTTTCCGCGCATCGACGAGCGGCGGGCGGGCCTGCCCTACCGGCACGGCTT
>CAXTJW010000225.1:0-6304 GCA_964244305.1 uncultured Acetobacteraceae bacterium | reverse complement strand
GGAAGGTGTCGATGCCGAGGATCAGCAGCAACCCCTCCTCCGGCAGGCTGAACTGGCTGAGCGTCGCCGCGATCACCACGAGCGAGGCGCGCGGCACCCCGGCGACACCCTTGCTGGTCAGCATGAGCGTCAGCAGCATGGCGACCTGGGTGCCGAAGCTCAGCGGGATGTCGTAGGCCTGCGCGATGAAGATGCTGGCGAAGGTGCAGTACATCATCGTCCCGTCCAGGTTGAACGAGTAGCCGAGCGGCAGGACGAAGCTCGAGATCTTGGTCGAGATCGGGAACTTGGCCAGTTGCTCCAGCATCTTCGGATAGGCGGCCTCGGAGCTGGCGGTGGAGAACGCGAGCAGGAACGGCTCCTGCACCAGGGCGATCAGCCGTTTCACGCTCGGGCCCAGGATAAGGAAGCCGGCGAGGATCAGCAGCATCCACAGGCAGACCAGGCCGAAGTAGAACTCACCCATGAACTTTGCGTAGTTCAGCAGGATGCCGAGCCCGTTGGTGGCGATGGTCGCGGCCATGGCGCAGAACACCGCGAGCGGCGCCAGCTTCATGACATAGCCGGTGACCTGCAGGATGATGTGGGACAGCGCCTCGACCGCGATCAGCACCGGCTTGGCGCGGGCCGGCATGGCGGCGCAGGCGACACCGAAGAAGATGGAGAACACGACGATCTGCAGGATCTCGTTTTCCACCATCGGGCGCACCGCCGAGTCTGGGAACACGTGCTTCACGAAGCCGTCGAGCGACATGGCGTGCGCGTCGATGCCGGATGCGACGCCGCTTACGACCTTGTGGACCCCGGCGCCGGGCTCGAACAGGTTGACGAGGACCAGCCCGAGGGTGAGCGAGACGAGCGACGCGCTGACGAACCACAGCATCGCCTTGCCGCCGACCCGGCCGACCGCGCCGGCGTCCGACATATGGCCAATGCCGACGACCAGGGTCGAGAACACCAGCGGCGCGATGATCATCTTGATCAGCCGAAGGAAGATGGTGCTGCCGATCGACACGTAGCTCGCGAGCAGCTTCTGCGTGGCGGGATCGGCGACCTCCGCGTGGACCAGGCCGCCGGTGGCGATCCCGAGCGCCATGGCGATCACGATATAGGTTGTCATTCGGCTCGACTTCATGATCCCCCCTCGATGCGCCGTACGCCGGCGTTCAGGCGCAAGCTTCCTACGGGCACAGCATAGTTGCAATCGGGTTTGCAACCGGCGTGCCAGGGCCATTCGGCGAAATCGCTTTTGGTGGCGGTCTGGAGCGGCGGTGGTTTGGCGCCCTGAGCGGAGCCGACCGTCATGACCCTCCGTCATGAATTGTCTGGACGGCTGGCGACGCCGCCGAATGCTCACTAAACCGTGCTACTGCGTTCACAGTGATTTGATTTTCGATGCGCAGCCGTGTTCAGGAGTGCAATCCGAGTGATGGCAAATCTGCTTTACGATGGCCTGTCGTCCTACGCAGGCCGAGATGAGGCGAGACGAAACAACACACGCATCCGTGCCGAATTGGAATTCAGCGAGGAGTCGCTGCGCCTCGCTACCGACGCAGCCGAGATAGGAACCTGGGACCTCGACCTCGTCACCGATGTGCTGACCTGGTCCGATCGCACCAAGGCGATGTTCGGCCTTGCCGCGGACCAGCCGTGCTCCATGACGGATTTCTACGCTGGACTGCATCCGGAGGACCTGGACGCCGTGACGGCCGCGTTCGCCTCGGCACTCGATCCTGCCCGGCGCGCCACCTACAACGTCGAGTACCGGACGTGCGATAGAACCAGCGGCGTGGTCCGCTGGGTCGAGGCAAAGGGACGCGGCATCTTCACCAGCCGCGGCCGTTGCGTTCGCGCAATCGGCACCGCCATCGACATCACCGTGCGCAAGGCGGCTGAGCAGCGCCTGCTCGCCAACGAGGCAATACTTGCCGAGAGTGAGCAGAAGTTCCGCGCCATCACCGACTCGATCGACCAAATGGTCTGGACGGCCCTGCCGAACGGCGAGAGCGACTTCTTCAACCAGCGATGGTACGACTACACCGGCCTTCCCCAAGGCTCGACCGACCTCGAAGTCAGGATCGACCTATTGCATCCTGACGATCGTGACGACACGCGGGGACGCTGGCGGGACTGCGTAGCGACCGGCAAGCCCTACGAGGTCGAATACCGCATGCGCCACCGCTCGGGCGCCTATCGTTCGGTACTCTGCCGCGCGGTGCCGGTCCGGAATGCCCAAGGCCAGATCACGCACTGGTTCGGCACCTGCACCGACATCCAAGACATCGTCGAGGCGCGTGAGACCACGGCAAGGTCGCACGAGCATCTAGAGCACGAGGTCGCCAAACGTACTCGTGAGCGCGACCGCACCTGGCGCAACGCCCAGGATATCCTGCTGATCTGCGATGCACACGGCAACTTTCGCGCAGTCAACCCGGCGTGGACCAGGCTTCTAGGCTGGCACCCGGACGAACTCATGGGCCGGAGCTATCTCGACTTCGTGCATCCCGACGATTACGCGACAAGCGCGCGTAGGCTCGCCTTCGCCGAAATCGACGGGCTGCCACGAAACGAGAACCGCGTTCGGCATAAAGATGGCTCCTATCGCTGGTTCTGTTGGGCGTCGTCGTCCGACGAGGGGCTGATCTACGGCAGCGGACGGCATATCACCGCAGAGAAGGAGGCGGCCAAGGCGCTGGCGCATGCGGAGGAGCAACTGCGGCAGTCGCAGAAGATGGAGGCGATCGGCCAACTGACGGGCGGCCTCGCGCATGATTTCAACAATTTACTGGCCGGCATCATCGGCAACCTTGAGCTGCTGCAGCATCGCATCGCCGCCGGGCGCATCGACGGGCTGGAGCGCTATACGACGATGGCCGCGACGTCGGCGCACAAGGCGGCTGCGCTCACCAAGCGCCTGCTGACCTTCGCGCGCCGGCAGCCGCTCGTTCCCGAACGGGTCGAGGCGAACCGGTTGCTGGCTGGGATGGAGGACCTGATCCGCCGCACGATGGGCCCTGAGATCGATTTCGAGATGGTCCTCGCCGACGCCCTCTGGCCGACGATGTGCGATCCCAACCAGCTCGAGAACGCCATCCTGAACCTCGCGATCAATGCGCGCGACTCCATGCCGGACGGCGGACGGCTCAGGATCGCAACCGCGAACGCCGACCTGGATGCTGCCTATGCGCGCGCGCAGGGCAGCGACGCGAAGCCTGGCCAGTATGTCGCCGTCTCAGTCACCGACACTGGCGTCGGCATGACCCCCGAGGTGATCGAGCGGGCGTTCGAACCGTTCTTTACCACGAAGCCAGCCGGGAAAGGCACCGGACTGGGCCTGTCGATGCTGTATGGCTTCACCAAGCAGTCCGACGGCCATGTGCGCGTCCGTTCGAGCCCTGGCCAGGGCTCGACGTTCGACGTCTATCTGCCTCGCTGCCGCGACGAGGCGCTTGGCGAGGTGGCGCCTGTTGATAACCAGGCCGCGGCCTGACGGGAATACGGCAGCCAATTGCCGGCACACTGAACGACCGGCCGCGCTGCTGAATAGGTTTGTGGCGGCGGGCGGTTTACACCCTACATGGCCCTGTATGGACCGCAGCTTTCCCGCTACCCGCGCCGCCGGGCTGACCCGCCTCGACGCATTCACGCCGCACATGGGCCACGCCTACGCTGCGGGCCGCAACACCGACTATGGACCGGAGGCGGAGACTGCGACCGCGGCGCTCTCGCCATACTTGCGCCGCCGATTATTGGTGGAGCAGGAAATCGTCGATGCGGCGCGCGGGGCGCATGGCCCGGTCGCGGATAAGTTCGTCCAGGAGGTGTTCTGGCGCGGCTACTTCAAGGGCCATCTGGAGACCCGGCCAGAGCTATGGACGGCGTATCAGCGTCTGGCGGCCGAAGGCCATGCGCGGCTGGCCGAGAATTCGGGGCTGCGGCATGCCTACGACCAAGCGGTCGCCGGACGCACCGGCATCGACGGGTTCGACGACTGGGCGCGTGAGCTTACGGACACCAACTGGCTGCACAACCACGCGCGGATGTGGTTCGCCTCGATCTGGATTTTCACGCTGAAGCTGCCTTGGGCGCTCGGCGCGGATTTTTTCATGCGCAACCTTCTGGACGGCGACCCGGCGAGCAACACGCTGTCATGGCGCTGGGTCGCCGGGCTGCATACGCGCGGCAAGGCCTATGCGGCGACGGCGGAGAACATCCGGCGCTACACCGACGGCCGCTACGACCCGGCCAACCTGAACGAGGATCCGGCGCCGTTGCAGGAGCCCGATCCGCCGTCCGCCACCGCTTTGCCGCCGGGCGATGCGGCACCGGCCGAGGACGTGGCGCTGCTGCTGCATCTGGACGACCTGAATCCGGAAAGCCTGCCGCTCGGCCGCGCCCGTGTGCGGCGGGTCGGCGGATTGCTGGCCCATGCCGAGGGCGCGGTGGATCGGGTAAAGCAGTTCGACCGCGACGCGATGGCGGACGCGCTGGCGCGGGCGGCGGCGCATTTCGATTGCCCGGCCGGGTTGTCGGGGCCTGGCTGGGCGGAGGACCTGCCCGTGGTGACGGCATGGGCGCCGGTTGGTCCTTCTGCCACGGCGCTGCCGCCGGCATTGCGCGTTCGGCGGCGCTGGGACGATTTGGTCTGGCCGCGGGCGACACGCGGGTATTTCCAAGTGAAGGCGGCCATTCCCGCGATACTGCAGGAGGCATAAGCCTGACTTTAGGGCTGTTGCGGCGGCTTTGGCTCAGGCGATGGGTCCATTGGGCGGAAGTTCTCGGCAGCGAGCGTGCAGTCGGCACCGGTGCGCTCCTTGCAAAAGGCTAGCGCCTGCGCCCGAGCGTCATCGAGCTTGTAATAGCCCTCTCCCCAATATGTGCCGCCGTTCCGCGTTAGCGCCAAGGCTTTTTCTGTCGGCCGTTGCAAGTACTCCCGCACCCCTAACCGGTCAGCCGCAGAAAGCCGGCTTAGCATAGGCTCGAACGGGGCCGGGTCCCAAGTCGGCAGCCCATGCGCCCGCAGGAAGCCGTCCAACTCCGGCAACAGCAGCCGCCGGCCGCCCTTAGCGAAGAACAGCGTATGCCCGTCGGCCTGGAAGGGCGGCAACATGACAAGCTGCATATGGCCGCCGCTCCCGGTGAACGCCGATTGCATCCTGCTGACCAGTGCCGGGCGGAACCAGCTATCGTTCTCGGCATAGAGCCAGAGCGTCGGCACGCGTGCCGTTGCGCCGAACCGGGCGAAGTTCCAGACCAGGTCCGACTCGAACGTGGCGCAGGCTGGGTTAAGCTGGAATGCCTGGTGATCGTGTGCGAGGCCGCCGGATACATTCACCACGGCGGCGAGCGGCACCGCTTTGCGGGCGGCGAGCGCCATCACGGCGGCCCCGCCCGCAGAATCCCCGATCGCAAGCACACGGCCCATGTCCGCATCCGGCCGTTGGGCGATGCTTTGCAGGGCAGCCTCCAGGTCGTCCGCATGCGCGTCGAGGTAGCGGGCGACATCGGGGCTGACGCAATTGCCAGCATGTTCGGCAACTTCGCCGTCCGAGGCGCCATAGCCGCGACGCATGACGGCCACCGCAAGCCAGCCGCGGTGGGCAAAGTCGTGCGCCCATCCACGCAGCCAATCGGTGGTCGCACCGCGCGGGTTGCCCGGGTTGGCGCCATGGGTGATCAGGGCGACCGGCAGCTTGTCCGTGCCCGCGCGGCGAACGGTCAGCACATCCAGCGCGAGGCTGTGGCCGCCAATGGTGACCGGCAGCCGAAGCGCCTCCTCCACGACGTCGGCCGGCGGCGCTGCAGCTTGCGCCATCGCGGCGGACAGGAACGCGAGGGTGAAAACAAAACTCAAAGCAACGCGCAGCACGCGACACTCCATCCGAGGCGAGGCCCGCACGCCTATAGCAGACCAGCCGCGATGTTCACCGTCAGCGCCACGATCACAGTGTTGAACAGGAAGCTGAGCAGCCCGTGCAGCAGCACCAGACGCCGCAGGCGACGGGACGCGACCTGCACGTCGGATACCTGGAACGTCATGCCGATCACGACGGAAAAATACAGGAAATCGAAATAGTCGGGCATGTCGTCCGATGGAAATTGCAGCCCGCGCTTCGTCTTGTGATGCTCGTCGAGATCATACCATTCATGGCTATAACGAAACGTAAACACGACGTGCGCCAATAGCCATGACAGCATCAACGTCGCGGCCACCAGCGCGACATGCAGGCTGCGCTCGACCGGCGGCAGGGCCTTGAGGCCGGAGAACTCGCCCGACAAGGCCGCGAAGCTGAAGATCGTCCCC
>CAXTJW010000224.1:0-6319 GCA_964244305.1 uncultured Acetobacteraceae bacterium | reverse complement strand
TTTGTAATTGAGGAGAGAAAGAATGAAGCTCCGCAGCGCGCTACTGGCCGCGACCATCCTGGCCGCCCCCATAGCTGCTAAGGCCGAAGCGATTAGCGGTCTCTATATTGGCGCCGGCGCTGGCGCCAACTTTTTGCAAAAGGAAGACATCAAGGCGGTTGGATTCCCGAATGCGGGCATCCCATTGACCAACCTTAGGAACAACGGGCTCAACCAGGCGAAATTCGATACCGGCTTTGCTGGTGTCGTGAGCGTCGGCTATGGCCTCGGCAACGGCCTGCGCTTCGAGGTCGAGGGCAACTACCGCGAGAACAAGTTCAGCAAGATCGGCAGCGGCAGCACCGGTTTCACCCGGGCTGGCGGCAACGAGAACAAGTACGGCGGGATGGTCAACGCTCTGTATGACTTCGATCCGAACGTGCTCGGGTTGGGCTTCTTCCCGGCCGCGATCTCGCCGTATATCGGCTTGGGCGCCGGCTATGTTTGGGCACAGGATCAGAACACGCGCTTCTCCGGCAACCCCGGCCCGGTCGCCGGCTTCCCGAACGGTTACAACGAGCTCGCCCGCACCAACTCGGCAAAGGGCGCGTTCGCCTACCAGGCCATCGTCGGCGCGGCGTTTCCGATTGCCGGCGTCCCCGGCCTTGCGATCACGGCCGAGTATCGCTTCCTCGGCCTCGAGGGGAACCGGAACTACAACTATCAGTACTTCGCTCCGGGAGTTTCGACCCGCGCGACCGTCCGCTTCAGCGAAGAGTATAACCACAGCGTAATGCTCGGTGTCCGCTACGCCTTCAACGCAGCGCCGCCGCCGCCGCCGGTGGTGCCGGTTGCTCCGCCGCAGCAGACGGCCGCTCGCACCTACCTCGTGTTCTTCGATTGGGACCGCGCGGACCTGACAGACCGTGCACGGCAGATCATCGCCGAGGCGGCGCAGGCCACCACCAAGGTGCAGGTCACGCGCATCGAGGTGTCGGGCTATACGGACCGTTCGGGCACGGTGCGCTACAACCAGGGCCTGTCGATCCGCCGGGCGCAGAACGTCGCGGCTGAGCTCGTGCGTCTCGGCGTGCCGCGGACCGCGATCACGGCCCAGGGCTTCGGCGAGAGCAATCCGCTCGTGCCGACCGCCAAGGGTGTGCGCGAGCCGCAGAACCGCCGCGTCGAGATCGTGCTGCGCTAACCGGCACGAACCACCGCTAAGGTTGGGGCCGGTCCGCGCTTGGGCCGGCCCCTTCCATTTCAGCCGATCTTGCCCAATACGATGCGGCCGCACTTCGGCCCAGCAGGAGACTAGGGATGATGCGCTCGATCCTGTTGGCAGCGACGTTGCTCGCCACCCCATGCCTGTTCAGTGGCGCGGCGATAGCGCAGCCGGTCACCGGCCTTTATATCGGTGGTGCGGGTGGGGCAAACTTCCTGCAGCAGGAGCGGGTCAAGAGCACCCTATCCAATGGCATCACTACGCCGTCCAAGGCCCGTATTGGATTTCAATCGGGGGTGACCGGGATTGGCAGCATTGGATATGGGTTCGGCAATGGTGTCCGCGTCGAGCTCGAGGGGAACTACCGGTATAACCGGCCAGATAGGTTCTATAGAGTGGCGCCTGCCCCGCGATCGGTCGGGGGACGCGAGCAGAAGTATGGCCCGATGGTCAACGCATTGTTCGACCTCGACATCGGCAGCCCGTATGTCTTCCCCTACGTCGGTGCTGGCGCCGGTTATAGCTGGGTGGCGCGCCGGTTGGTTGCCGCCAACCCCGACGGCACTCTCAACAGCCAAGGCGGCACGGACGCCAGCTTTGCATACCAGGCGATCGCGGGCTTGTCGTTTCCAATACCGCCCGTGGTCGGCCTCTCGCTCACGGCCGAATACCGCTATTACGCCCTGACGGGACAACGCGAGTTTGGCCGAACACTGTCCAACGCCGTCGCCATCTCCTCGGGCGGCAAGACCCGCACAACAGAAGATTATAACCACAGCCTGCTGATCGGGCTGCGCTACGCGTTCAATGTCGTCCCGCCCGCGCCGCCAGCAGCACCGGCCCCCGTCGCCGCCCCGGTCCAGCAAGACGCCCGCAGCTACCTCGTATTCTTCGACTGGGACCGCGCCGACCTGACCGACCGCGCCCGGCAGATCGTCGCCGAGGCGGCGAAGGCAGCGGCCCGCGTCCAGGTCACGCGCATCGAGGTCGCCGGCCACGCCGACCTGACGGGCCCGGATGGCTACAACCTACGCCTGTCGCTTCGACGTGCGCAAACGGTCGCCGCCGAGTTGGTGCGCCTGGGCGTGCCGCGCGACACGATCACGACGCAGGGCTTCGGCAAGCGCAATCCGCTCATTCAGACCGCCGAAGGCGTCCGGGAGCCGCAGAACCGCCGCGTCGAGATCGTCTTTCGTTAAGCCATAGCCGTGCAGGGAGGCCGTTGACCAGCCTCCCAAACCGGCTGCGGCCCCGTCAGGACCGCCTGCGCGCCCGTGACCGTGCGGCCGGGGCCGTTGTGCCGCACTCCGTCATCGACATCGGCTGCGCGACCGACTTCCCCGCCGCGTAGTCCGTGAGCTCGGCGCCGCTGCGCAGCGCCATCACCTCGTCGAAGGTGCTGAGGTTATAGCGGCAGAACAGGCTGCCCTGGCGCATGCCGGTCTGTTCCTGGCTGTTGGCGAGCTGCGTGATGTAGTCGTCGTGCTGCTGCCGCCCCCGCCGTGCGCTCACACGGTCGAAATAGCCGGTCAGCGCCTTGTCCTGCGACGTCAGCTCCGGCCGGTATTTGTTGACGAACGCGTTATACTTCTCCTGCTCGCCGCATGTCAGCGCCGTGACCATCAGCTTGCTCTTGAGCGCGGTGACGTCGAACGCGGGAAGGTCGCCGGGCCGCACGCATTGCGCGCTGGCCATTTGCGCGGACAGCAGCGCAGCGGCGAGCAATCCAGAACCGAGGATGCGCATTGGGAAACTCTCCTGGCCAATCAAGGTGGGGATGGTCAAACGGGGTAGCGGAGCAGGGCGCCTGGACTGATTGCGCTTTGCGTGAGGTAAACCGCCTATTACGCAGGCATGCAACAGCAAACCGCCGCGCGCCCGATCCGGCGTCGATCCGGCCCCGATCCGGCAACGTCCTGTTGCACGAATGGCACAGCCGCCGCAACATGCGGGAACGGTCAGAGCCAGGCATACTCTGTGCATAACCGGACTCTGCAGCGTCGCCCAAGCCACGCAACACGAAAGCCACCACGCCGAATGCCCCTCCGCGCCGATCCCTTCGCCTCCTACGACGCCGGCGCCTACTACTGCGAGCTCACCGCGCGCGACGGCGACGGCGGTGCTGCGGCGTTGGTGCGAAGCCGGATCGCCGCGATCGGCCTCGACGCATTGCGTGCCCGGGCCCGCGCGGCGGAGCGCGACCTGTTCAACCTCGGCATCACCTTCACCGTGTATTCCGAGGCAACCGCCATCGACCGCATCCTGCCGTTCGACTGCGTGCCCCGCATCATCAACGCCCGCGAATGGTCCGTGATCGAGCGCGGCGTCGCCCAGCGGGTGCGGGCGCTCAACCTGTTCCTCGGCGATATCTACAACGCCCGGCATATCGTCAACGACGGCGTGGTCCCGCACCAGCTCGTGTACGGCAACCCCAATTACCGCCCGGAGATGGACGGCTTCCCAGTCCGCTTCGGCACCTACGTCCACATCTGCGGCATCGACATCGTGCGCGACGAGCGAGGCGCGTTCTGCGTGTTGGAGGACAACGCCCGCACCCCCTCCGGCGTGTCCTACGTCGTCGAAAACCGCCATTTGATGCTGCGCGCCTTCCCGGACCTCGTCGCCGGCATGAAACTGCGCCCGGTCGACGACTACGGCCGCCGCCTGCGCAACGCGATGGACGAGATCGCCCCCGAGGGCGTCGACGACCCGCAGGTCGTGCTGCTGTCGCCCGGCATCTACAACGCCGCCTATTTCGAGCACGTGTTCCTGGCGCGCGAGATGGGCGTGCCGCTGGTCGAGGGCGCGGACCTCGTGGTCGAGGACGACCGGGTGTGGATGCGCACGACCGGCGGGCTGACCCGCGTCCACACCATCTACCGCCGCATCTCCGACGACTTCCTGGATCCGACCGTGTTCCGCGCCGACAGCACGCTGGGGGTGGCCGGCCTGATCGGCGCGTGGCGGCGCGGCAACGTGACGCTCGCCAACGCGGTCGGCACCGGGGTCGCGGACGACAAGGCGATCTATGCCTACATGCCGCGGATCATCAAATACTACCTGGACGAGGACGCGATCCTGCCCAACGTCGAGACCCATATCTGCGGCGAGGCGGAGGGCCTGGCCTACACCCTCGCCAACTTCGAGAAGCTGGTTGTGAAGCCAGTGGGGGAAAGCGGCGGCTACGGCATCACCGTCGGGCCGCGCGCGAGCAAGGCGGAGCTCGATGCCGCCCGCGAGCTGCTGCGCGCCAACCCCTCCAACTGGATCAGCCAGCCGATGATTTCTCTCAGTGTCGCGCCGACGCTTACCGACGCCGGGCTGCGTCCGCGGCATTTGGACCTGCGCCCGTTCGCGGTCACCGGGCGGGACAGCTGGGTGCTGCCCGGCGGCCTTACTCGCGTGGCACTCAAGGAGGGCAGCCTGATCGTCAACTCGTCGCAGGGCGGCGGGTCGAAAGACACTTGGGTGCTGGCGGAATGATCGGCCTTGCGCACCACGTCCCGCTGCTGACCCGCGACGCGGAGGGGCTGTTCTGGATGGCCCGCTACCTCGAACGGGTCGAGAACCTCGCGCGGCTGATCGACGTGACCCAGACGTTCGAGAGCCCCGGGCGCGAGGCGGAGTCGTGGGGGGCGCTGGTCGCGATCAACGCGGACCAGGCCGGGCTGCAGGAGCGCGGCCTCGCCATCGACGCCGCCAACGTGAAGCGGTTCTATCTGCTGGACCCCAGCAGCCCGACCGGCATCCTGTATAGCATCGAGGCCGCGCGCACCAACGCCCGCAAGCTGCGCCCGCTGATCAGCACCGAAATGTGGATGCAGCTCAATGTGTTCCACCGCGACCTGCTCGCCATCGAGCCGTGGGAGCTGGATGGCGACGCGCTGTCCCGCCTGTGCCGCCGCATCAAGGAGGGGGTGCAGGCGCATACCGGCATCACGGAGGGCACCTTCTTCCGCGACCAGGGCTGGCATTTCTATGAACTCGGCCGCCTGATCGAGCGCGCCGACCAGACGACCCGGCTGCTCGACATCAAGTATCACCTGCTCACGCCCGGCACGGTCGAGGAGCGCCGGGTCGTGGAGCTCACGCAATGGAACGCGCTGCTGCGGGCGGCGGCCGGCTACCACGCATTCCGCCGGGTGGCGCAGGCGGGCTTCGTGCCGGCGGACGTCGTGGCGTTCCTGCTCGGCGACACCTCGTTCGCCCGCAGCGTGGCGCTGTGCATCGGGCAGATGGAGTGGCACCTCAGCACGCTGCGCACCCGCTATGGCCTGCGCGACACGGCGCCGGTACTGGAGCGGATCGAGGACCTTCGCGCAGTCCTTGGTGAGCCGGTGCCGCTGGATGCGCTGCATGGGTTTCTGGACGCGATGCAGCGCGACCTCGGCGGTTTGGGCGAGCTGATTGGGACGATGTTCTTCCGCGACTGGCGCCCGTTGCGGCAGACCCAAGCCAGCAGCCAGGGCGGCCAATCGCAGTCCCAGGGCGGGCAGACGCAAACCATGGGCGGCCAGACGCAGACCCAAGGCGGCACGACGGGTTGACGGGCCTTTCGACTGTTCCATGTCTCCGGCAACGGGACAGGGGAAGCAGCATGCGGGCATCGAATTTGGCGGCGCTCCTGACGTTCAGCGTGGGGTCGGCGCTGGCGCAGCCGTCCGGCATCCCGGCCGACCGCTTCCCGAAGCCGGCGCGCCCGGTCGCCAGCATCATCTCCGACCGTTGGGCGACCGAGGACAACCGCGAGCATGTCGGCGAGGCGGCGGCGGTGATGCAACTGCTCGACATCCACCCGGGTATGGCGGTGGCGGACATCGGGGCAGGGGCCGGCTACTACACCGTGCGGCTGGCGCGGCGGGTCGGCCCGGCCGGCCGGGTGCTGGCCGAGGACATCATGCCCGACTACCTCGCCGGCCTGCAACGCCGGATCACGACGGAGGGCCTCGCCAACGTGACACTCACGCAGGGCGAGCCGTCCGATCCGCGCCTGCCGCCGGCATCGGTGGATGTGGCGCTGCTGGTGCACATGTATCACGAGATCGATCAGCCTTACGGGTTGCTCGTCAACCTGCTGCCGGCGCTGCGGCCCGGCGCGCGCGTCGCCATCCTGGA
>CAXTJW010000223.1:0-6348 GCA_964244305.1 uncultured Acetobacteraceae bacterium | reverse complement strand
GGTGGATTGGTTTGGGGCACAAGCCTGTCCGCTTCGGCAAAGCAGTCTGCCAAGCTGATCTTTGCGAGAGCATGTTTTATCCCTGAAGCTCTGGCACGGATGGTGACCACGCACCGCGCTGGATCCAGGTCCGCAGCATCCGCGACCATACCGGCCACAATGCGAAGGCGGTTGAGGGCCTTTGTCAGTTCCTGTTCTTGGCTCATTTTTTTGATCCCTTAAATTATTAATGAAAGCCAGCATGCCATCTATGCGTAAGCGGACTTGCGCCTCGATACCTATCGTGCCGGCCCCCTACTCGGCAAAGTTGAGCATATTGCTGAAAGAATGCCATATAAGGGAAGAATTACAGGTTCTATCACACTAATCAGGTTAGCTCTGTTTACACGATTGTCCGGGCAAAGGTGTGACACCCTAATGAGAAATCCGTGCCAATTGTATAAAATAAGCAAGTCGCTTTTTCGAATGCAACAACCACGTCGACGATTTAACGTCGGTTTCACTATCTCGACGAATCCAGGCAATTAGGATGGGAACCACTCAGGTGGTCTTGCTGCAAAATTGTCGGCGCGAGTTTGAGCGGCGCGACCGAGAAACGTATAAGGCCGCTCCGTCGTTCTCTAGCCTGAATAATTCATGAGCGTTGGCGGGCATAGTACAAGCCCTTGATCCGGCGTAGAATGTGGTTCTCGAGGCCACCTCTACGGATCCAGAGCACCATGCCCGCCAAGGTTGTATCTACCCCCGCACTGCCTGGCCTGTCACGGGTCAGCGGCAAGCCCGTCATCGCCCGTTTCGACGGTGGCCACCTTTCATCCGACGGTGGGCTGCTGGTGCTGCGCGAGGTGGAGCAGCGCCTCGATGTCGCCGGGCGATTGGCGGCGTGCCTCACGGACCCGCGCGACCCGGAGCGCGTTGTGCATGGTCTCGACGAGATCATTCGCTTTCGCCTGCTGATGATTGCGGCAGGCTACGAGGACGGCAACGACGCCGACCGGTTGCGCACCGACCCGATGTTCAAGCTGGCCATGGAACGGCTTGAGGACGAGACGGCGCTGTGCTCGCAGCCGACCATCTCGCGCCTGGAGAACCTGCCCGACACGCGTGCCTTGCTGCGCATGGGTCAAGCCATGGTCGACCTGTATTGCGCATCCTTCCGCCAGGTGCCGCGCCGGATCGTGCTGGATGTGGACGACACGTTCGACGCCGTGCATGGCGGGCAGCAACTGCGCTTGTTCAATGCGCACTACGACGAATACGGCTTCCAGCCGATCGTGGTGTTCGACGGCGAGGGTCGGTTCGTCACCGCCGTGCTGCGTCCGGCCAAGCGGCCGTCCGGGCGCGAAGTCCGGGCCTTCCTGCGCCGCCTGTTGCGCCAGATCCGCGCCAACTGGCCCCGGGTCGAGATCCTGCTGCGGGCCGACAGCCACTACTGCGGTCCCGAGGTGCTGCGCTGGTGCCGGGCGAACAAGGTCGACTACCTGCTCGGCGTCGCGCCGACCAGCACGCTGCGTCGTCATGTCGAGAGCCTGGAGGCCAGCACCACTGCCCGCTTTGCCGCCTCGGACGGCCGCACCAAGCTCCGCCGCTTCACCGAGTTCTACGACGGTGCTGCAAGCTGGGACCGGGTCGAGCGCATCGTCGCCCGCGTCGAGGCCGGGCCTGACGGGACGGACACGCGCTTCATCGTCACCAGCCTGCCGGGCGGCTCGGCCCGCACCCTCTACGAACGGCGGTATTGCCAAAGGGGCCAAGCGGAAAACCACATCAAAAGCTGGAAACGCCACCTCGCTGCCGACCGCACCTCGTGCACCAAGGCCACCGCCAACCAGGTCCGCCTGTTCCTGCACGGGGCTGCCTACTGGCTGATGTGGAGCCTGCGCATGCTGATGCCGCGACGCTCGTCCTGGCGCACCGCCCAGTTCGACACCCTGCGCCTGCGCATGATCAAGCTCGCCGTGCGCGTCGTCGAGATGAAGACCCAGGTCAAGCTGCACCTGCCCAGCAGTGCACCGTGCCAGTCCATTTGGGCCTTCGTCCTCGGCCGCATGCCGCGCCTGACCAGCTAAACCCTGGGGCAGCGTGCCCCACCGTCATCCATTTCTATCAACCCCTCACGCCGCCGTATCGAGCCGCCAGCATGCCACTCCCGAGGTGGCAGCGATCCCGCACGCCCGCACAACTATCACGCGAGAAACGCCTGCCTGAGCAAGGCATCGCTCCGGGCTGATGAATAATGGCGGCTAGATGACTAATACCACGCTCGTTGATCAATACGCATTTGCCCAATCGCGCATTCCGATCGACATGATGGTCCATGACCGTCCTGCGAGCTTGTTCCATGCCTCTGAACAATGCTCGACGATGTCGTCGTAGGTTTCGAAGATGCGGTCGGACAGTAAGTTGGCTCGCATGTATTGCCAGATGTTCTCGATCGGGTTCAGCTCCGGGCACTTGGGCGGCAACGGCACGAGCGTGATGTTGAGCGGCACGATCAGCTTGTCCGATACGTGCCATCCCGCCTGGTCCAGGATGAGGGCCGCGTGCGCGCCCGGCGCGACGGCGGCGGCGATCTCGGCCAGATGCAGGTTCATCGCCTCGATGTTGCACTCGGGCAGGATCAGGCCGGCGGCCTTGCCGAGCAACGGGCAAATCGCGCCGATTATGTAGGTCGAAGCGATGCGCTGATCCAACACCGCCCCCCGGCCGGGTGCCGCATTTTGCCCAGCGACGTGCCAACTGCGTCTTGCCGCCGCGTCGGACAAAACACGATTGAGTCAACCGCTCAGAGATTTGATATAAGCCGGCTGGCGCTCCGTCTCCCGGGAGCAGCTTGCTCTTGGATCGGGCTTGCCGGACGAAAAGAGGCCGCCCCGGCAGGGACGGCCCAAGTCGGGCAGGAGGAAGGGAGGGAACGGGCCGGCTACTCCGCCGCCATCGCCACCGGCGCAGCGTCCTGGTCTAGGCTTTCGCTCCCGCTAAAGCCCACGGGATATGTCACCCCTGGAACGTGCAGCACCGCCGGCAGCCACCCCGTGCCGGCCAGCAGAGACCATCAGGATGTCTGGGGTGCTCATGCCGCGGCGGCTTGAGCAGCGCCGTTTCCATTTTCGTTGGCGAGCCCCGGATACCAGCGCTCGAACAATGGCCGGAGCGTGCCATCGAGCGTCCGCGTTCGGGTCTGCAGCAGCAGGTGCGCGCCGCGCTTGGTCCACTGCATCTGTTGGCGCTTGGCGAAGCGCTTGCTGATCACAGCGTTGACCGTGCTCTCGGCCAAGCATGACGAGATACGCTCGCCCGAGCGGAACCGCTCGCCGTAGTTGATCAGGCTACCGGCGTTGCTGGTGATGTAGACAGCGAACTCGTGTGCGGCGCGGCCGAACTTGTTGAGATGCGGGTAGTCCATCGCCAGCCCGTCCACGTCGCCCTCGAAAAACCCAATCTCTTCGCCGGCCCGATACTGGTTGCCGTGCCACAGCAGCCACTTGATGCTGTCCAGCGCAGCGAGCAGGCGGGCACCTTCTGCCTTGTCATGGTGGGCGACACCACGGGCGTACTGGCTGAGCACGGTCAGGCGCATGGTGACGTGAAACCAATCCAAGACGTGTTCGGCTTCCGGGGTGACCAGCTCGGTCAAAGAGCGCACCTCCTCGCCGCCATCGGTCAGGAAGGTCACGTCCTGGTTCGCTTGCAGCCCCTGGCTTTTCAGCACCTCGAACAGCCGGCGCTTGGGTTTCTGATCGTAGCCGTGCACCAGGCCGAGGTAGCGCGGCGCGCGGTCCTCCGGCACCGAGCTGCCGACGATCAGCTCGAAGTTGCTCTTGCGGTCGTGCCAGTTGCGGACGTAGCCGCCGTCGAGAGCCGCCACGATGCGGCCTTCTGGGATCGGCAACGCCTCCCACTCGGCCGGGCAGCCGTCGACGAAGCAGGGCCGCTCGTCCCCAAGTTCGGCCTCTGCCCGTTCGGCCACAAGGAGGGCATGTTCCCGCACGGTGGTCCGGTTCGCGCCGGACGCGATCGGCAGCACGTCGGCCAGCAGCCCGACGGCCGCGGCATACGGCACGAGCGACGACCAACGCGCCTCCAGGTAGAGCCGCTCGGGGGCGATCTGGCCAGGGATCAGGGCGCGCAGGGGCAGTAGAGTGGCCGGACCGTCCGCGTCCTGACACGGACAACGATGCAGCCGCGGGCTGGCGAGCGGCACGTCACCGTAGAGGGTGCGGAACACGACGGGCGAGCTGCCTTTGCTGCGCCGGCGGGTGCCGCATGCCTCGCAGCAGCGATGCCGGTCCGCCCACGACGCGACCTGGGCTTTGACGATCTGACCCTGAACGGCGGCCGTCAGCGCCTTGCCCTCAGCAAGCGACAGCCCGAGGTCTTCCGGCCGCTCCACCTGCTTCTCAAATGCCGTGACCTCCTCGACTATACCGACGGTGCTCTCGTCGGCGGTAATTTGGAGCAGGATCCTGACGTGCATGGCGCACCTTCACTTCTGACTACTGGCGAGTGAGCTTTCCACAAGCACCGGAGTGGAAAGCTGAGGACCGGTTCGGCACCCCGGCTTGGGCCTATTCTGGTCCATACGAGGCATCGAGCGCCATCGGCTTGCAGTTCGGACACGATCAAGCAAACTGGAGCATGGCCTCCATCAAGCGTGTTGCTGCCGCGATCGCCGCCATCCTCGTCCGCGAGGGCATCGACTACGCCCAGAGCAAGGCGGTGTTCAAAGCCGCCCGGGAGAGAGCCGGTCTGCGTGCCTCGCCCGAACGCCGCGGCGGCGTGGACCGGCTCACGGTCGAGGAGGAGCTGCGCTTTCTTGACCAGGCCTATGCCCAGGACGGCAGGACGGGGCTGATGCTGCGAACCTTGCTGGAAACCGGCGCCCGCGCGTCCGAGCTGGTCCAGCTCAGGATCGAGGACGTTAGCCTTGCGGAGCGCGTGATCACCATCCGACACGGCAAGGGCGATAAGCGCCGTGAGGTGCCGATCCGGCGTGACCTGGCGCAGTTGCTCCAGCTGCACATCGACGCACGCCGCGCCGGGCCGCTGTTTGCCAGCCGCCAGGAGGGGTCCGGCCCGACACCCCACGTGCTGACCCGCCAGCGCGTCGGCCAGGTTGTCCGGGGCGTGGCCAATGCGGCCGGGATTACCAAGCGCGTCTATCCGCACCTGCTTCGGCACACGGTGGCCACCCGCCTGCTCGCGCTGGGTATGGACATCACCGACCTGCAACGTTTTCTCGGCCACGAGAGCATCACCACGACCCGCCACTATGCCGAGACGACCGCCGCTACGCTGCAGCGCCGGTTCGATGCCCTTACTGACCCGGCCGCCCACACGCTGGTCGCCAGCATCCGGCAGCAGCGCGGGGATGACGCTGCCCTGATCGCCGCCGACCTGCTGGCCCGGCGCCGGGCCGAACGCGTCAGCATTGCTGGTGCATGAGGTCGAGTTGCTCGCCTTTGCGCAGACGGGCGTTGACCGCTCGGCGCGAGAACGGACAGCCTTGTGCGTGCTCACGCGCTTTGCTGCGCTCGACCGCCTCCTCCAGCCGCCAGCGGATATCCTCGTCGTCCAGCAGGTCCGTCCGGCGCTCCAAGACGACCTGGCCGATGATCTCGGTCATGGTGTCGAGATCCTCGAGCGCATCCAGCGACAGCGCGCCGTTCCGTCCGGCCATGAAGCCGGCCGGCCCGTCGCAGTCCTCAGGAGGGCAGGCACCGCTACCGCCAGTGCAGACCGGATAAATCTTGCCCGCCTCCAGCCCCAAGTGGTTCTCAATGCTGACCTCGTGGCGCCAGGGAATGTTCAGGTCGTACTCGTAGGTGAACCGCGCACCCTTGCGGAGCCGCAGCGCCGCCAGCGTCACCTCAGGCGAGGATGCCGACAGCTCCCACGAGCCGTAGCGGGCGGCACGCAGGCAGAACTGGTAAAGGTGGATGCCCTCCCACCCCATCGCGACCTGGATGACACCGTGCAGCTCCCATAGGGTGCAGGTGCTCGGCACCAGCAGGCGCCGCCATACCATCGGACTGATCCCGAGCAGCCAGACCTTGACCTGCACAATCTCGGCCCCGTCCGCGTCGGCCGCCGACAGGGTCGTTCCAACGCCCGATCTAGATGGCTTCGGGGCTCGAGTCACCCGGTCAGCCTAACGCCGATCGTCCTACCGGCGCGAGCACCCCAGACATCCTGATGGTCCCTCATGCCGATGCTTGGAGCGTCATCGGCGTGTCTCAGCTGGTCGTCGGCCGCCGACAGGTAGAAGTTCATCTTGCCGGCGAACTCAGGTTTGAACTCCTCGATCTTGAGATCGATCACCACGAAGCAACGCAAGCGGAGATGATA
>CAXTJW010000222.1:0-6354 GCA_964244305.1 uncultured Acetobacteraceae bacterium | reverse complement strand
TTTCAGGCTCGCCGAGCTCCAAGTATCGATCAATCCGTTGTTCACGAACACGGAGCTGGCGGCGCCGCTCTCGGTCAGCGTCGAGCCGTTGAGGACATGAACACTCCCGGCGTTGGCGAGCGTCGCATGCGCGCCGAGCCTGATCGTCAGGGTGCCTGTCTGTTCGCGCAACCCGCCTTCCGAGATCCCGTTGATGCTCGAACGGCCGGTAACGGCGATCGTGCCGGTCTCGGCGAACTGGGTCAGACCGCCAAGATCAATCTGGCCGACTGCGCTATTTTGCAGGTTTAAGGTCGGGTTTGCGCCGTTGGCTCCGGCGAGGTCGACATTGATCCCCAGACCCTCGCCGCGGACCAGCACGATCCCGCTGCCAATGATTGCCGTATCGCCGCTCAATGGCGCCACGCCGCCGCTCCAATCGGAGCCGGTCCTCATACGGCCCGTTCCGCCCAGCCATTTCTTGGATGTCATTTTTAAACTTTCAGTATCGCCATGAACACGAAAAGCGTGCATTGACGAGATAAGAATATTGCAGGCATCCGTGATTCTTGGAAGTGTTCATTGCTTGCCAAACGGATAAGTGTTCGCCTATCTATGACTTAGCAGAACGCAAATTTTTTATTGGAAAATTGTCTCGTATTAAGCTGAAATATCGTTATTTGCCTTTGAAGGTCGATGCAGGGTCAACGATGAAGCGTTATCTGGGCCGGCTGACTCCGAAAGCGCGCTTGCCTGGTGATGGGTCATTTTGCCCATATCGTAATGAGCCGTTATTGCGAGCCGGCTTCGGCGCGGCAATCTAGGACTGCATGCATGGATATTGGTCCATGCGGCTCTGGATTGCCGCGTCGCAAGCGCTCCTCGCAATGACCGTGTCCATGGGTATGCAACGATGTTGCGCCGTGCAACAGCCAAGCCGGCCGCAAGCTGACCCATTACCGCTTGCCCGCGTCGGTTGAAACTAGGTTCTTCCCTTATCAAGCCAACTAGTCGTCGAACGGCGCCGCTACGTCATAATACGTGACCGATTGCGCCTTGGACCGCTTCGCGGCGTCGCGCCTATTGTGCTCGGCCTCTATGGATCGATAGTATTCAGTGAAGCCGCAAGCGCAACAGAAGCGGCAGAAAAGAGGAACGCATGCTCGACGCCATTCAGACGACGCTCGACAACGCAGTGATGGACGATGCCGGCACCGGGCTGTTCCGCTGCAAGCGCAACATCTTCACCGACCCCGAACTGTTCGAGCTCGAGATGAAGCATATCTTCGAGGGCAACTGGATCTACATGGCGCACGAAAGCCAGATCCCGAACAAGAACGACTACTTCACTACCTTCATGGGCCGGCAGCCGGTATTCATCGCCCGCAACCGCAACGGCGAGCTGAATGCGTTCGTCAATGCCTGCAGCCACCGCGGCGCGATGCTGTGCCGGCACAAGAAAGGCAACAAGGCCGCCTATACCTGTCCATTCCACGGCTGGACGTTCAACAACTCCGGCAAGCTGCTGAAGGTAAAGGATGCCGATGGCGCCGGGTATCCCGAGCAGTTCAACAAGGACGGCTCGCACGACCTGACCAAGGTGCCGCGGTTCGAGGCCTATCGCGGCTTCCTGTTCGGCAGCCTGAACCCCGATGTCGTGCCGCTGCGCGAGCATCTGGGCGAGGCCGCGAAGATCATCGACATGATCGTCGACCAGTCGCCGGATGGGCTGGAGGTCGTGCGCGGCACGTCGAGCTATGTGTATGACGGCAACTGGAAGCTGCAGACCGAGAACGGCGCCGACGGTTACCATGTGAGCGCGGTGCACTGGAACTACGCCGCCACGACCAACCGTCGCAAGACCGCCGCGGTGGCGGACGCCGTGCGGGCGATGGACGCGACGAGCTGGGCCAAGCAGGGCGGCGGCTTCTACTCGTTCGAGCATGGGCACCTCTTGCTGTGGACCAAGTGGTCCAACCCGGAGGACCGTCCGCTGTTTGAAAAGCGTGACCAGCTGATCGCCGAATTCGGCCAGGCGCGCGCCGACTGGATGATCGGCAACTCGCGGAATTTGTGCCTGTATCCGAACGTCTATCTGATGGACCAGTTCAGCTCGCAAATCCGCACCTACCGGCCGCTTGCGGTGGATAAGACCGAGGTGACGATCTACTGCATCGCGCCGAAGGGCGAGAGCGACGCCGCCCGCACCCAGCGGATCCGCCAGTACGAGGACTTCTTCAACGCCAGCGGCATGGCGACGCCCGACGATCTGGAGGAGTTCCGCGCCTGCCAGATCGGCTACATGGGCTCGGCGGCGCAATGGAACGATTTGTGCCGGGGCGCCGCGCACTGGATCACCGGGGCGGACGACGCAGCCAAGTCGATCGGGCTGCAGCCGTTGATGAGCGGTGCCAAGACCGAGGACGAGGGGCTGTTCGCCGTGCAGCACCGCTATTGGATGGAGACGATGCAGCACGCCCTCGCCAAGGACCGGATCTCGCTGGCCTGAGCCACGCATTCGGAGCAGCGGGGGATTTTTGCCATGCCCATGACCATCGAGGACGTGCGTCAATTCCTATACCGCGAGGCGCGCTTCCTTGATGACAAGGAATGGGACGGCTGGCTGGCGCTGTATGCGCCGGACGCGCAGTTCTGGATGCCGGCCTGGGACGACGACGACAAGCTCGTCAGCGACCCGGCGCGCGAGGTTTCCTTGATCTATTACCCGCACAAGGGCGGGCTGGAAGACCGGGTGTTCCGCATCCGCACCGAACGGTCGAGCGCCACCAGCCTGCCGGAGCCACGCACGTCGCACAACATCAGCAACGTCGAGATCATCGAGCAGAGCGAGGGTGTCTGCAAACTGCGGTTCAACTGGCTGACGCTGAATTTCCGCTATAAGACCACCGACACCTACTTCGGCACCTCGTACTACACGCTCGATGTCTCGGGCGAGGCGCCGCTGATCAAGGACAAGCGGGTGGTCTTGAAGAACGATTACATCCACCACGTCATCGACATCTACCACATCTAGCGGGGAAGCATGGGCCATACGGTCGCGCTCAACTTCGAGGACGGGGTTACCCGGTTCATCGACTGCGTGGGCAACGAGACGGTCGCGGATGCGTCGTATCGCGTCGGCATCAACATTCCGCTCGACTGCCGCGACGGGGCGTGCGGCACATGCAAGTCGTTCGTGGAATCCGGCACGTATGACGGCGGCGACTACATCGAGGACGCGCTGACCGACGAGGAGGCGGCGCAGGGCTTTGGCCTGGCGTGCCAGATGCGGCCGAAGTCGGACCTGGTGTTGCGCGTCGCGGCATCCTCCGACGCCTGCAAGACCAAGCCCGCCGCGCACACCGCGGAGATCGCGGCGCTTACTCGCCTATCGGACAGCACGACGGCGTTTTCCGTCCACGTGGACGCCGGGCCGCTCGCCTTCCTGCCGGGCCAGTATGTCAACATCCAGGTGCCCGGCAGCGAGCAGCGGCGATCGTATTCGTTCAGCTCGCCGCCGGGCGCCACGGAGGCGGAGTTCCTGGTCCGCAACATCCCTGGCGGACTGATGACCAGCTTCCTCGAAGGCGCTGCGCCCGGCGTGGCATTGACCTTCACCGGCCCGGTCGGCAGCTTCTATTTGCGGGACGTGAAGCGCCCGGTGCTGATGCTGGCGGGCGGCACCGGATTGGCGCCGTTCCTGTCGATGCTGGAACGCCTGGCCGAGACCGGAAGCGCGCATCCCATCCATCTGGTCTATGGCGTGACCCACGATGCCGATTTGGTGCAGGTGGACCGCCTGGACGCGATCGCCGCACGGCTGCCCGGTTTCACCTATGGGACCTGCGTCGCCGCCGAGGCCAGCGCGCATCCGCAGAAGGGCTATGTGACCCAGCATCTGGACGCCAGCCATTTGAACGGCGGGGACGTCGACGTCTATCTCTGCGGGCCGCCTGCCATGGTCGAGGCGGTGCGCGGCTATTTTGCCGAACAGGGCATCACGCCGGCGAGCTTCCACTTCGAGAAGTTCTCGCCCAGCGGCGTCGTCACGGGATCGATGTGAATACCTGGCCCGGCAGGTTCGCGGGCAAGGTCGCCATCGTCACCGGGGCGGCGCAGGGCATCGGGCGCGATGTCGCGCTGCGGTTGGCGCGGGAGGGTGCGCGCGTGTGCCTCGCCGACCAGTCGGAGCTGGTGTACGAGGCAGCACGCGACGCGGACGCATTCGCCGTCATCGCCGATCTGGAGCGATACGCCGATTGCTGCGCGCTGATGGCCGCTGCGCGCGAGCGGTTCGGCCGGGTCGACATCCTGGTGAACAACGTCGGCGGCACGATCTGGGCCAAGCCGTTCGCCGAGTATGAGGAGGCGCAGATCGAGGCCGAGATCCGCCGCTCGCTGTTCCCGACATTGTGGTGCTGCCATGCCGTGCTGCCGGCCATGCTGGCACAGGGCGGCGGCGTCATCGTCAACGTGTCCTCGGTCGCGACGCGCGGGGTGAACCGGGTGCCGTATGCGGCGGCGAAGGGCGGGGTGAACGCGATCACGGCCAGCCTCGCCTGGGAATACGCTGGGCTTGGCATCCGGGTGAATGCCGTGGCCCCCGGCGGCACCGACGCGCCGCCGCGCCGCATTCCGCGCAACGCGGCGCCGCCAAGCCAGCAGGAGCAGGCCTGGTATCGGCAGGTCGTCGAGCAGACTACCGCTTCCACTCTGCTGAAGCGCTATGGCACGATCGGCGAGCAGACCGCCGCCATCCTGTTCCTCGCGTCCGACGAGGCGTCGTATATCACCGGCGTCACCCTGCCGGTGGCGGGCGGCGACCTGGGATAATGAAGTCGCGGACGGTGACTTGGGTTAACTAAATTGAAAGGGAAAAACGTTATGACACTCTCGATCCTGAACAACAGCCCGACCAAGGACCTGCTGGCCAAACTCAGCGGCCTCGACACACCCGGCGGCAACGAGCGCTTGAAGCGCGTCGTGCAGCGCGTCGTCTCCGATCTGTTCCAGACGATCGAGGAGTTCGACGTGACGCCCGCCGAGTTCTGGGCCGCCATCGGCTACCTGACCGAAGTCGGTCAGCGCAACGAGTTCGGGCTGCTGGCTCCGGGACTGGGCCTCGAGCACTTCCTCGACCTGCGCTTCGACGAGAAGGAGAAAGAAGCCGGGCTGGAGGGCGGCACGCCGCGCACCATCGAGGGGCCGCTCTATCTGGCCGACGCGCCGCTGTCGAAGGGCGAGGCGAGGCTGGACGACGGCACCGAGCAGGGCGAAGTGCTGTTCATGGAGGGCCAGGTTCGCGACACCGACGGTAAGCCGGTCGCCGGCGCCATCGTCGACGTGTGGCACGCCAACACGCTCGGCGGCTACTCGTTCTTCGACCCCAGCCAACAGCCCTGGAACCTGCGCCGCCGCATCGAGACCGACGCCGAGGGCCGCTACCGCTTCCGCTCGGTCCTGCCGGCTGGTTACGGCTGCCCGCCGGACGGGCCGACGCAGAAGCTGCTGACTCTGCTCGGCCGCCATGGCCAGCGCCCGGCGCATGTGCATTTCTTCGTTTCGGCGCCGGGCTACCGGCAGCTCACGACGCAGATTAATATCGCCGGCGACAAGTTCCTGTATGACGACTTCGCCTTCGCCACGCGCGAGGAGCTGATCCCCGCCGTCAATCGCCACGCCGACGGGACCGATCCGAAGGCGGAGGGGCTGAACGCGCCGTATTCGGAAATCAAGTTCGACTTCACCCTCAACCACGAGGTCGCCGAACTGCCCGGCACCGTCGTGGTGCGCGAGCACGCCAAGGCCGCGTAGCCCGATGCCGGGCCCATCCCACGCCGTCCCGGGCGACCTCGCCCGCGGTCTTGCGGTCGCCGCGATCACCAGCACGATCGTCGACGTGCCGACGGTGCGGCGGCACAAGCTGTCGAACACGTCGGTGACGGCGCAGAGCTATGTGATCGTCCAAATCCGGCTGGCGAACGGCGTCGTGGGCGTGGGCGAGGCCGCGACCCTCGGCGGCCCCCGTTGGAGCGAGGAGAGCGTCGAGGGCATCAAGGCCACGATCGACACCTATCTGGCGCCGGCGCTCATGGGCCGGCGCGCCGACCTGATCGAGGCCGCCGGCGTGCAGATGGACCTGGCGGCGAAGCGCAACAACGCCGCCAAGGCTGCGGTCGAAACGGCGTTGTGGGACGCGCTCGGCCATACGCTCGGCCTGCCGGTGACAGCGCTGCTGGGCGGCGCAGTGCGGGACCGGGTGCCGGTCTTGTGGACGCTCGCGTCCGGCGACCCGGTGCAGGAGGCCGAGGAGGCCGAGCGCAAGCTCGAAGCCCGGCTGCACCGCACCTTCAAGGTCAAGATCGGCGCGCTGGA
>CAXTJW010000221.1:2027-6358 GCA_964244305.1 uncultured Acetobacteraceae bacterium | reverse complement strand
CGCTATTCCGGTTGACAATCTGGCCGCGGGATCAGCACGTTGCGCCAAGAGGCAGGCCAGGGGGCAGGCATGAACCAGGCGGCCAAGCCATGAAGCCAGTCCTCGCCGTGCTGCTGCTGACGGCGTTCCCCGCCGCCGCGCAGGATGCTGCGGCGCCTCCTGTCGTGCATGAACCGATGGACGCCAGCACTGCATCGCCAATCCTGGGGCGGCAGGTGCTGGACCAAACCGGCAAGACGGCCGGGCGCATCGTGGATGTGCTGGTGGACCAGGACGGGCAGACCCGCGCCGCGGTGATCGACGTCGGCGGCTTCATGGGCCTGGGTCAGCGGCGCATCGCGGTGGCCTGGCGCGGGCTGCGCTTCAATCCGACCGACGGTGCGATCACCCTGCTGTTGCCCGCGGACCAGATCGGCGCCGTCCCCGAGTATAAGCCCGCAGCCGCGCCCGTCGTGCTGGCAAGCCCGCCGCCTCAGCCTTGACGTTATTTGGGCGAGACCGGCGGTGCTGACGGCCCGCTGCTCGCGTGGCCTCGACGCGCTGAACGCCCTGGTCGCCAGTAGCCAGACCGGGTTCGGCGCCTTCATCGCCGTCTATCTCACGGCGCAGGCCTGGACCCAGGCGGATATCGGCGAGGCGCTCAGCGTCGGCACGATCGTCGCGATGCTCAGCCAGCTTCCCGCCGGGGCGCTGGTGGACGCGATGCGCAGCAAGCGCCTGGCGATTGCGGTGGGCGGGCTGGCGGTGGCGCTCAGCGCGCTGCTGTTCGCCGCCTCGTCCACTTGGATATCCGTGCTCGGCGCGGAGGTGCTGCACGGCTTCGCGAGCTGCATGATCGGCCCGGCCATCGCGGCGGTGAGCCTTGAGCTGGTCGGGCGCGTCGGGCTCGGCGTGCGCCTGGGCCGCAATGCGCGCTTCGCCTCGATCGGCAGCGCGGTCGCGGCGGTGATCCTGGGCGCGATCGGCACCTATGTCTCCGGCGCCGCGGTGTTCTGGTCCACCGCCGGGCTGATGGTATTCGGCTTATTGAGCCTGCGCGCGCTGCCGCCGCCCAAGCCAGAGGCGCCCGCCCACCATGTCGCGGAGGAGACCCGGGGCCTGCCCGACGCGATCTGGGCATTGCTCGACCGCCGGCTGCTGATCTTTGCCGCCTGCGTCGGGCTGTTCCATTTGTCCAACGCCGCCATGCTGCCATTGGTGGCGAACGAGGTCACCCGCAATACCGGGGCGTCGGCCAACCTGGTGATCGCGGCCTGCGTGGTGGGGCCGCAGGCGATCGTGGCCGCGCTTTCCCCGCTGGTGGGGCGCAGGGCCGAGAAATGGGGGCGGCGGCCGGTCCTGCTGCTGGGCTTCGCCGCACTGCCGATACGCGGCCTGCTGCTGGCGTTCGTGACCGACCCGACGTCCGTCGTGCTGGTCCAGGCGCTGGACGGGGTCAGTGCTGCGGTGTTCGGCGTGCTGCTGCCCCTGGTCGCGGCCGACCTCACCCGCGGGACCCGGCGTTTCAACCTCTGCATGGGGCTGCTGGGCCTCGCGGTCGGCGCCGGCGCGACATTGAGCACGGCGATTGCGGGGCTGGTGGCGGACCGCTTCAGCAATGGGCCGGCCCTGCTCGTGCTTGCGGCCGTTGGCGCCGCTGCCGTGTTGGTCCTGCTGGCCTTGCCCGAAACGCGGGAAGTGCCATCGGGCCCGGCAGTCGCGGGAGCTTTTGGCGCAGATGCGCGTTAAGCAACAACCACGCACGGAGAAACACGTAATGAAGACTCTACTGATTGCCACAGGGGCCGTTGCACTTATGCTCGGCAGCTACGTGCCAGCCCAGGCGGCTGGATGCTTGAAGGGCGCGGCGGTCGGCGGCGTCGCCGGGCATGTCGCGGGCCATGGCGTGCTGGGCGCGGCGGCCGGGTGCGCAGTCGGGCGTCATCAGGCCAACAAGTCGGCGCGCCAGGCCCAGCAGACCTCCGCGCCGGCGAACGCCCCGACCCAGGACTCGACCACCCGCTAAAAAGCACGCCGCCAGCTCCAGGGTTGGCGGCGGCTTGCCTCCCTTTCCTGTGTTCTGCATACACGGCGCATGTCGCCCACCAAGCCCGGCTCGACCTCGTTCAAGTCTGCCGAGGATGCTCGGGTAGTCGGTGGGCCATTGCTGCGCCTGCATCGTGCGGCCCTGGGGCGGGACCCAGACGCTGCCGGCCTCACGGCATTGGTCAGCGCATGGCGGAACGGGGCGCTTCTCTCCGATCTGGCGCGTGTCCTGGCCGGAAGCGCCGAGTTCGCCGCCTTGCATGGTCCGGGCGACGCGGATGCCCCCGCCGAACCCGGCTTTGCTGCCCGGGTCGCCCGGCAGGCGTTTGGGCCCGACGGTGACCCAGCCGCTGCGTTCCTCGCCGCCGCCATGGAGGGGCTCGGGCGCGCCGAGGTCTTGACCGGCATCGCCGAGGCTGCCCCGGTCCGCGCGCGCTCCCCGTTGCTGCCGGGCCTGTTCCCCGAAGTGCCGCCCGACGACCCCGTCGCCTACGCCTTCTGGATTGCCGCCCACGACACCATGCCGGCCGATGCCGCCTCCCGCATTACTCCGCTGCCGGGTCCGCGGGTCAGCCTGGTCATGCGGGCGGGGGACAGCGAGATCGAGGCTGCGCTCCGCTCGGCCGCCGCGTTGCAGGCTCAGGTGCATCGGGATTGGGAGCTGCACCTGGCCTGCCAGCTTCATTCGCCCTGGCCGCGTCGCGCCATCAAAGCACTGGCCGAGGCCGATGGCCGCATCGTGCTGGTCGACCTGCCGCCGGCGACGCCGGTCATCGCGGCCCTGAACCATGCCCTGGCCGGCTGCACCGGCGGCATCGTCGGCCTGCTCGAACCCGGCGATACGCTGCCGCCCACGGCGCTGCACGAAGCGATGCTAGCGTTCGAGCCGGACGTCATGCTGGTGTTCACCGACGAGGATCAGGCCGACCCCGCCGGCCGCCGTTTCGCCCCGCGGTTCAAGCCGGACTGCAGCCCCGACGCCATGCAGGCCATGGACGCGATCGGCCAACTGGCGCTGTATCGGGCCGAATTGCTGTCCACGCTCGGAGGCCTGGACCCAACGGCAGCGCCGCACGAGGCACATGATTTCCGCCGCCGCGCTGCCCTGCTCGCCGGCCCCGCCCGCATCCGGCATGTGCCTGCCGTGCTATGCCACTGCGCTGCGCCGCCGCCCCACCCCGCCGCCGCGCCGCCAAGTCCAACACCGCCTGATCCCGTGCCATTCGTTACCGTCATCCTGCCCACGCGCGACCGGGCCGACCTGCTCGCGACCAGCGCATGGGGCGTGCTGCGCGGCACCGACTACTCGTCGCTCGAGCTCATCGTCGTCGACAACGGCAGCGCCGATCCCGACGCGCTGGCGTTGCTGGCGGAAATAGCGGCCGACCCGCGGGCCGAAGTGCTGCCGTTCCCCGGCGCATTCAACTTCTCGGCAATGAACAACGCCGCCGCGCGCCGTGCCAGGGGCCAGGTCCTGCTGCTGCTGAACAATGATGTGGAGCTGATCGAGCCCGGCTGGCTGCGGGCGATGGTCGCCCATGCCATGCGCCCGGACGTCGGCGCCGTGGGCGCGCGGCTGCTGTATCGCGACGGCAGCCTGCAGCATGGCGGCATGGCGCTGGGGCCGGCTGGGCGCGCGACGCATCTGCTGCGCGGTGCGCCGCGGGACGCGCCGGGCTATTTGGGCCAACTGGCCGCGACGCGCGACCTTTCGGCCGTGACCGCCGCATGCCTCGCCATCCGCGCCGACATCTGGGCGCAGGTGGGCGGCATGAACGAGCGGCTGCCGGTCGCCTGGAACGACGTCGACCTGTGCCAGAGGGTCCGCGCCGCTGGCCTCCGGGTGATCTGGACGCCACACGCCGTGCTGCTGCACTTGGAGGGGGAAACCCGCGGGGAGGACGCCGCCGACCCGGCGCGGCAGGCGCGGTTCCTGGCGGACCAGGCGCATTACCGTGAGACCTGGGGCAGCGCCGCCGATGTGGACCCGTTCCTCAACCCCAATTTGGTGGCGACCGACCATCAACTCGTGTTGGCGCCGCCACGCTGTCTGCGTCCATGGCAGTGATGGCGACTTGGAACGGTTGCCAGCCCTCGGCAAATCTGATTTCAGTCTTAGTACGTCCGTAAGCGGGCGCGCCGACAAACGCCGACCTCTCGAACTGGAACCGGGTCCTGGACCAACGCCTGACCGACATGCCGGCGTCCGACCCGATCGCGGCCAGCACGCTGCAGGCGCTGTGCGATCCCGCGCTCGACCCGCTGTTCCAGCGCCCGGCGCTCGTCGGCGTCGCCAGCACCTGGTA
>CAXTJW010000221.1:0-1927 GCA_964244305.1 uncultured Acetobacteraceae bacterium | reverse complement strand
TTCGAGTTCCTGCATAGCCACGGGCTCGGCGTGCTGGCGGTCGGGGCCGATGCGCCCGCGGCGGTGCTGACGCTGTGCCGGCCGGGTCCGGCGCAGCACACCGTCCGCCAGCGTTTCGCGCTGCTGGGCGAGCGTTGGATGGACCACTTCGAGCAGGTTCAGGCCGTCGGCGCGCAGCAGCGGGCGGAGGCGCGCAATGCCGGCTACGCGAACGAGGTCGCGGCCCTGCAGGGGGTGCGCGAGGCGGCCGCCGCTGTAGAGGCCGAGGCGGCGCGGCTACGCGAACAGCTTCAGGCCGCGGAGGCCCAGGGCCGCGAGTTTATCGAAACGCAGGCCGAGCTGGAGGATGCATGGTCCTACCAAGACGCCCTGAAAAGCCAGATCACCCAGCGCGACGCCCATGCCGCCGAGTTGCTGGCGATGCTGGCCACCCGCGCCGAGGACTGGGAGCGGGTGCATCAGGTGCTCGCGGCCAGTGAGGCCGAGGCGGCGGCAGCGCGGGCGGCGCTGGCCAGGGCGGAGGCGTTGCAGGCGGCGATCTATGCCTCGGCGTCGTGGCGGTTCGCCGCCCCGGTGCGCGCGGTCGGCCGCTACGCGCCCTGGCTCGGCCGCGGCATCCGGCGCGGGGTGCGAGTCGCGGGCATGGCGCTGTCGGGCGAGCTTACGGCCCATCGCCGCCTGCTGACCCGGCGCAAGGAGGAGGTCGCGGCCGTCCGCGCCTCGCCTTTGTTCGACGCACCGTTCTATTTGTCGCAACAGCCCCAGCTCGCCGCGGCCCGGCACGACCCGGCGGCACATTTCGTCTGGGTCGGCGCACGACCTGGCGCATTGGCCGGCGTCAAGCCGAACCCGTATTTCGACACGGCATGGTACCTCGCCCGCAACCGTGGCGTGGCGGCGGCTGGGGAAAACCCGCTGCTGCATTGGGAGCGGGAGGGTGCGGCGCAGGGCCTCGACCCCAACCCATTCCTGGATGTCGACTGGTATGTCGCGCAGAATGCGGATGCGGCTGGTGAGAACGCTCTGCTGCACTGGATGCGGGTTGGCCGAGCCGCCGGGCGCGATCCGAACCCGATGCTGGACGCGCGGGCATTCGCGTTGGAATACGGCGGTGGCGCGGACTTCGATCCGTTGCTGCATTGGTGGCGTCATGGTGCAAGCGATCGGCTGAACCCGCACCCGCTGTTCGACGCCGCGTGGTATGCTGCGCAATACGGCTTGCCGGCCGGAGCGGACCCGCTGGCGCATTGGCTGGAGATGGGCCGCACCGCTGGTCTGCCGGTCTCGCCGCTCGACACCGCCGCCGCTGTGCCGCCCGCGGTGGCGTTCGTGCCCGAGCCCTCGCCCGACGTCTCGATCATCATTCCCGTGTATGGCCATTACGCCGACACGCTGCGTTGCCTGCAGGCCATCATGCTGCATAGCGGCGCAGTCCGCTACGAGGTGATCGTCGCCGACGACCGCCCGGCCGGCCGCATCGCGCCGCTACTGCGCGACCGGGTGCCGGGCCTGCGCATCGTCGAGAATCCGGAGAACCTCGGCTTCCTGCGGAGCTGCAACAATGCGGCGCTGTCGGCGCTAGGCCGGCACATCGTATTCCTGAACAACGACACGACGGTGCAGCCGGGCTGGCTGGCGGCGATGGTGAGGCTCGCGGATGCTGACCCGCTGGTGGGCCTGGTCGGCGCGAAGCTGCTGAACACCGACGGAACCATTCAGGAGGCGGGCGGGGCCGTGCTGCGCAACGGCTGGGGCATGCCCTATGGCGCCGGCCGCGACCCGGCGGCGCCAGAGCTCAACTTCGTCCGCGACGTCGATGTGGCGATCGGCGCCTGTATCCTGGTCCGCCGCGCGGCGTTCGAGCAGGCCGGCGGCTTCGACGACCGCTACGCCCCGGCGTTCTACGAGGAGTTCGACCTCGCCTTCG
>CAXTJW010000220.1:0-6380 GCA_964244305.1 uncultured Acetobacteraceae bacterium | reverse complement strand
ACGAGGCCCGGCGGGGCGTTGTAGGTCGGCGCCAGCTCCGCGGCATCGAGCGTCGCGAGGCGGCCGGGCGTGCCCGCGCCCAGATAGAACAGCCGGCCGCCGGCACGCATACGGGCCGCGACTGCCTCGGCCGCTGCCGCGAGTTGAGGGGCTGCCCGGGCGAGGGCATGGTGGGCCTCGCGCTCGGCATCGAGCACCAGATGAACGATGGCGCCGGGTGGGCGAAGGTCGAGGTCGTCGAGGCCGGGGCGGACGGCTTCGGTGGCCAGGATATCGAGCGCGTCTCGCGGGCCAGAGGCGGTGGCGCGGTGGAGTGCGGGCTCGTGGATCGTCGTGCCGTCCTGCGTCAGCAGGGTCGCACCGTCCAGCGGGGTGCCATCCGGCGCGCGAAGCCGCAGCTTTGCGGGCAGGGCGGCCACGAGCGGCTCCATCAGCAGCGGGCCTAGTCCCACCAGGCCGCCGGTGATCGCGAGGTCGCAGGGATCGTCGCCCGGCAGGCGTGCCGCCGCCGCCCTCGCCGTCCCAGCGAGCGCGATGGCCGCCTGCCGCAGCAGCGCCGCGGCGACCGCATCCCCGGCACGGGCCGCTTCAGCGACATCGGGTGCGAAGCTTGCCGCCATGCGGGTGGGGCTTGCATGGCGCTCGATCTCCGCGACCAAGGCGGGGAGCGGGCCGAACCGGGCCTCCGCCGCTTCACGCAGCCGGGTCGCCGGGCCGCTGCCGTCTGCATGCCGCAGCGCCGCGCGCAGGCCCTGCAAGCCCAGCCATGCGCCGCCGCCCTCGTCGCCCAGCCAGCTGCCCCAGCCATCGGCGCGGTGCACGGCGCCGTCCGCTCCCACCGCGACGGCGACCACGCCCGTGCCGATCGCCAGCACCACGCCGGGACGCCCGGACAGCGCGCCGGCATGGGCGGCCGTCGCGTCGCTGCACACCATCACGCGGCGCGCGGGCAGGCTTTCGCACAAACGTGACGCAAGCTCCTTCGCGGCGGCAGGGGCGGCCAGCGCTCCGGCGGCGGCTACGCCAGCCTGGTCCAGTCCCGCCAGCCCGGCGCGCCGCAGCAGCGGAAGCGCCACGGCCAGGATCGCCGCCTCGGCCCGCGCCGCGCCGGAACCAGCCAGGCCGGGCGCGCCGGGACCGGTATCCTCGCTTATGCGGCCATCCTGGAGCAGACGGGCGCGGCAACTGGTCTTGCCGAGGTCCACCGCAAAGATGCTATCGGCCAACTGCCACCTCCATCCCCCCGACCCAGACCCGGCGGGGAACCCACGCCTCGTCCCACCACACCAGGTCGGCGAGCGCGCCCACGGCCAGGCGGCCGAGGTCTGGGCGGCCCACCAGGTCGGCCGGCGCCTGCGTTGCGGCGTGCAGCACGGCGGCGGGGTCGATGCCGGCCCGGATCATGCGGCGGATCCCCTCATCGAGGACGATGCCGGCGCCCGCGATCGTCCCGTCATCCCGCCGCCCCAACCCGTCGGGGCCGAGCGTCGCCCGCGCGCCGCCGAAGCAGCAGCTTGCGCCGGGCGGCAGGCCGGCCAGGGCAATGGAATCGGTGACGGCCACCGTGCGCGCGCCTGCCGCCGCGAACACCAGCCTTGCCGCAACGGCATCGACATGCTGGCCATCGACGATCAGGCAGGGGCGGAGGCGCGGGTCCGTCAGCGCCACCCCGGACAGGCCTGGATCGCGGTGGGTGAACGGGCGCATGGCGTTGAACACGTGGGTCACGGCGGTGGCCCCGGCCTCTGCCGCTGCGGTGGCCTGCGCCGCCGTCGCGTCGGAATGGCCCAGGGCAACCGCGATCCCCGCGTCGGCCAGGCGCCGCACGGCGGCCAGGCCGCCCGGCTGCTCCGGCGCGAGCGTCACCATGCGCAGCAGGCGTCGGACGGCCGGGTGGTCCAGGAGGGTGTCCAGCCGGTCGGCCGTGGGGTCGGCGATCCAGTCCGCACGGTGCGCCCCGCGCCGGGCCGGAGAAAGGAATGGCCCTTCGAGATGCACGCCGAGCACTCGGGCGAGAGGAGCGCCCGCCTGCGCCGGCAAAGCCGGGCCGATCCGTTCGAGGGCGGCGATCAATGCCGGGATCGGGGCCGTGATGATCGTGGGCTGCACCGACGTGACGCCATGGGCAGCGAGCCGGGCCAGGACCGTGCGCCAGTCCGCTTTGCTGGCGTCGGCGAAATCCACGCCGAACGCGCCGTTGTTGTGCAGGTCCAGCATCCCGGCGGTGAGCACGCCGCCCTCCAGCACCTCGGCGCCCGCCGCGGTTCCAGGCTCGATTCCGGCGATATGGCCGTCCACCAGCGTCAGCGTCGCCGGACCGCCCCAGTGGCCGCCGGGTTGCAGCAGCCGGGCTGCGGACAAGCGCGCGCTCACAGCGTTTCGGTCACTTTGCGCAAGGCCCGGGGGGCGTCGGGGTCCTCGCCACGCCCGATCGCGAGCTCGAGCGCCAGCAGCTGGAACGGCAGGATCTCCAGCAACGGCGACAGCGCTTCCGGCACGCCCGGCGGCAGCAGGATCTGCGAACCAGCCGCGGCGCCGCCGACGATGAACAGGTCGGCTCCGGTGTCCCGGATGCGCTGCAGCGCCGGCGCCATGGCGGCCCCCGCCACGCCGTCCGGCGCCACCGCGAGCACCGGCACCCGGGCGTCGAGCATGGCCAACGGTCCGTGCATCAGGTCCGCGCCAGAGAAGGCCTGGGCGGCGATGTAGCTGGTTTCCATCAGCTTCAGGGCCGCCTCCCGCGCGCTGGGATAGGCGTAGCCGCGCCCGGTCACCACCATGCGGCTGGCAAAGCGGTAACGGCCGGCCTGGGCCTGCATCGGCGTGGCGGCTTGGGGCAGCAGGGCGTCGGCGAGGTCCGGCAGGGGCAGCGCGGCCTCGCCGTCGCCGCCGCGAAGGTGGTCGACCAGCAGGAACAGCGTCAGCAGTTGCGCCGTGTAGGACTTCGTCGCGGCGACTGCCCGCTCCGTCCCGGCCGACACGTCCAGATGCAGTTGCGCGGCCCGGGCGAGCAATGAGGCCGTGTCGTTGGTGACGGCCAGCGTCACTGCACCGCCGCGCCGCCCCTCCTCCAGGGTCTTGACGAGGTCGGGAGATGCGCCGGACTGGCTGACTACGACAAGCAGCGTGCCGCGGAGGTCCGGGCGGGCGCCGTAAGCGGTGATCGTCGACGGCGAGACGAGCCCGGCCGGAAGCCGCAGCAGCACTTCGGTCAGGTATTTGGCATAGAGCGCTGCATGGTCGGACGTGCCGCGCGCCGCGAACAGGACGAAGCGAGGCTGGGAGGCGGCGATGGATCGGGCCACTGCGGCGACCTCCGCCCGGCGGTCGAGGATGCGCCGCCAAACGCCGGGCTGTTCCGCGATCTCGGCCGCCATGCGGGCGCCGGGCATTGCCGGGGTTGGGGAAGATACGGTCACGACACTTTCCAAAACTTGTAATACCACTTCAATACCAGTTGGCTCGCGTGGTCAATACCCTCGTCGTGCCCTGACGTTCGCGGTATGAGTTCGCGGCATGACCGTCACCGTTGGCTCGATCCGGCCCAATCCCAGCGCCCGGAGCCCGCTTTACCTGCAGCTCGTGCAACGGATCGCAACGTCGATCGAGCTGGGCCAGTGGCCGGGCGGTGACGTCCTGCCGGGCGAGCGGCAGCTCTGCGAGGAGCTTCAGGTGTCGCGGACCACGCTGCGCAAGGCGATCCAGGTGTTGACGCAACGGGGCCTGATCGTGTCGCGGCAGGGCTCGGGCAACTACGTGTCGCAGCAGGTCATGCAGGGGCTGACGCAGCTCACCAGCTTCAGCGACGACATGCGCGCCCGCGGGTGGGAGCCGGGCGCGCGGGTGCTCTCGGCGGGCATCCATACGGCCGATGCGCTGGAGGCAGCGGCGCTGCAACTGGACGCCAAGGACAGGGTGCTGCGGCTGGTGCGGCTGCGCATGGCCGACGGGGTGCCGCTTGCCCTGGAGCGTGCGACGGTATCGACGGGATACCTGCCGGACCCGGCCGTCATCGGGTCCTCGCTCTATGCCGCGCTGCAGGACCGGGGCCTGCGGCCGGTCCGGGCTGTGCAGCATTTGCGGGCCGCCGCCGCATTGCCGGTGGATGCCGAGCATCTCGGCATTGAGGTCGGGACGCCGGTCATGCACACGGTCCGCAGCAGCTTCCTCGCCGACGACCGGCCGATCGAGTTCACGCGATCGGTCTATCGCGGCGACAGATACGACTTCGTTGCCGACCTTCGCTAAAAGGGGTCGAGCCAAGGATCTGCACGGCGCCGGCCAAAGCGCGTGGTCCTCGATGCAGCAGAACCTCGCGCCGCACTTGCGCAATCTCGGCCGCCTGGGCAGCGAGCGGCACCGGTGCGGCCAGCGGATTGCCGGACATGTCGCGGACCATCACGCCGGCTGCACAGATGCCCCGAGTATGCTCCTCGTTGGCGAGGCGATCGCGATCCTGCGGGCCTTTTCCAGGTCGGCAGGCAGGGCGGCAAGAGACGTGAGGGTGTTGGGCGTGCGCCGCCGATAAATCCGACCCACCGCTTTCGCGCCGCGCCGCGCCGCAGCGGTCAGTGCCCGCGGATCAGCCATGGCGTCCTGCCGACGAACACCATCCTATCGTCGTCGGTGTAGCGGCAAAAGAAGCGCCGGTCCGGGGCAGCATCGTTCCGGTCCAGCTCGATGCCGTAGCCGTCCAGCCGGTAGCGCCCGGCCGCGCGGGGACCGGATGCGCCGCCCCCCACGGTGCCGCCTCCGATGCCGGTGCCGCCGCCCACGGCCATCGCGGACGCCTGGCCGAAGCTGCCGTCGTGCCGCAGGTGCAGATCAGCCTCGCTCAGCGTCATGATGCCGCCGGGGATGACGGGACCGCTGCCGCCGGTGTGGCTGTAGTCGCCAGCGAGCGTGAGGCCGGGCTCGGCCGGGCGGCAGCCGGCAAGCTCGTCGGACTTCTTCAGCTCGGTCTGCTGCCCTGGCTTGCGGCTCGGCCAAGTAAAGGCGATCTGGCCGCCTGCCTCGCTCCATCGCCCCCACCGGCCCGGCTCCATGGCGCGCGAGGCAGCGGCGTCGAGGTCGGCCAGCGCCACCTCGGGGTCGTGGTAGACCGTGCCGTCGCGCAGCAGCACATACACGTCGTAGTCGTTGGCGAGCCCGGTGGGCGTGATGCCGAACCAGTGCGTGACGCCCACGCGCGCAATCTCGTCCGCCTTCAAGCCCTGGCCCAGCGTGGTCACCGGACGTGGTGGCGGCGCGGCGGCCACACTGTGCGGCGGCGCCGGGCGGGGTTGGGGCGACGGGTCGGCGGCCGGGCGCAGCCCATCGTCGGTCAACGTGAGCCGGCGCATGTCGAGCTTGGCCTCCGTCATCATGCGCGCCTCCGCCGCGTCGGCGAGCGAGTGCAGCAGCATCAGGTCATGGCGGGAGATGGCGGCTTCATAGGCGGCGTATTGCAATACGAAGTTGTAGACCATCGGCTCGGCCATCTCCTGCCGCCCGGCGTCGTCCATGGCGCGGAACGCGGGATTGTTGGCCAGGCCGCCGGCGACCTGGCGACGGGTGCCCTGGACCTGAGCGGTGGTGTTGCCGGTTTGGCCGTGCACGATCAGCCAGTTCAGCACCCAATATGATGTCACGGCGTCGGCCACATCGTTCGGGCGCAGCCCATCCGACGCCACCGCTCTCGCCCAGATTGCGCGGAGGTCGTCGTGCTGCAGCGCCGCCTCGAGCTTTGTCGCCGCGTCCGGGTTGCGTTGCCGCAGCGCCGTCAGCAGCCGTTGCCGCACCCGCTCGTTCACGCCTGGCGAAGGCGCGTAGGTCGTTGTCGCGCCAGCGGGCGCCATGACCGATGGGACCGGGCCGGCAATGGGTGCGCTCTGGGCCGCCGCGATGGCCGGAGACAGCAGAAAGGCCAACATACGCAGCGTAGCTAAGGCACGTGGCACGATGAGCTTTCAGACGGCGACTGCGATGAGCTTCCTGGCAATCGTGGACAGTGTCAATCTTGCCCGGCGGGGCACGATTAGGACCTCGCCAGCATTAATGCCGAGCTGGATGCTGATCTTCGTCGACTCCATCAGCACCAAGAAGATCACCGCCCCAGCCTTGGGATCGATCGCCGGCGGCATCTTCGAGCTTTATGCCTCCTCGGGCGCGCGTATCGGCAGCGCGACGGCGTTGCTGGTGTAACGCGCGACGGTGGCCGGTGATATCCGTGCCGACTGCAATCCGGACACCCTGGGTACCCGATCCCTCGCTAAAAAGCGCACATCGCAGTTGCCGTCCTTGAAGAGCTGCTTTGAGACTGGTGCGTATCAACCCCGAAGTCCGCCACATCCGCTTGGAAGCCGGCGTTGAACGCGTCCAAGTTCACGGGCATGCTGCTC
>CAXTJW010000219.1:0-6426 GCA_964244305.1 uncultured Acetobacteraceae bacterium | reverse complement strand
TCCATGACCAAGCCGCTCACGAGCGTCGCGATCCTGATGCTGTATGAGGACGGCCGATTCCAACTCGACGATCCGATCAGCAACGCGCTGCCCTATTTCAAGCATATGCATGTTTACGCCGGAGAGGGCAGGGAGCCCGTGCCCGCCGAACGCGAGATCACCTACCGCGACCTGCTGACCCACACCTCCGGCCTCACCTACGGCTTCATGAACGCAACGCCGGTCGACGAGATGTATCGCGATCAGGGCGTCGACTTCCAGACCTCCACGAAAACCCTGGGCGAAGTCGTGGAGCACGCGGCCACGCTTCCGCTATTGGCCCAGCCCGGTGCCGCCTGGAACTACAGCATCGCCACCGACGTGCTCGGCCATCTCGTCGCCGTCCACTCGGGCCAGAGCTTCGAGCGCTTCCTGCACGACCGGGTCATCGCCCCGCTCGGCATGACCGACACGGCCTTCCATGTGCCGCCCGAGAGACTCTCCCGCTTCGCCGCCAACTACGCCCGCGGCGAGGATGGCCGCGCCACGCTGCTCGACGACCCCGCCACCAGCCTATTTGCCGCCCCGCGCGCCATCGCGTCCGGCGGCGGCGGCCTGGTCGGCACTGGCCGCGACTACCTGCGGTTCTGCCGCATGATGCTGAACCGCGGCACGCTCGACGGCGAGCGCCTGCTCGGCCGCAAGACGGTCGAGCTGATGACCGCAAACCACCTCGGCGGCGACATGGCCAGCATGGGCCAGGCGCGGTTCAGCGAGAGCAACTACGCCGGCATCGGCTTCGGCCTCGGTTTCTCCGTCATGCTCGACCCGGCAAAGGCGCAGATCCTGGGTTCGCCCGGCGAGTATGCCTGGGGCGGCGCCGCCAGCACCGGGTTCTGGATCGACCCGGTCGAGGACATGGCGGTGATCATGATGACGCAGCTCACCCCAAGCTCGACCTACCCGATACGCCGGGAGTTGCGGGTGCTGACCTATCAGGCGATCGTGGACTGAAACTCGGCGACCGGCGGCGCGACGCCGAGATACTGGTCCATCATCTCCTGCGGCGTCCCGTCAGCCATGATCCGGCCCTGGTCCAGCCAGAGCACCCGCGTGCACCATTCGAGGATCACCGGGGTGGAGTGCGACGACAGCACGAGGATGTCGGCGCCGCGTACCATGTCCTCCAGCCGGCCCCGCGCCTTGTCCATGAACGCCGCGTCGCCGGCCAGCAGCCACTCGTCCATCAGCAGCACCTGCGGGCGGATGGCGGTGGCCAACGCGAAGCCGAGCCGGATCACCATGCCCGAGCTGTAGAACCGCACCGGCAGGTCGAGGAACTCGGCCAGCTCGGCAAACTCCTGCACGTCGTCCTCCAGGCGGCGGATCGCTGGGCGCGGCAGGCCGTTATACAGGCCGCGCAGGGCGATGTTCTCCCGCCCGGTCAGCTCGGGGTTCATGCCGAGGTTGGGGTCGAGCAGCGCGCCGATGCTGCCGCTGACCCGGACCGAGCCGACTACGGGCTCGTAGATGCCGGCGAGCGTGCGCAGCAGGGTCGTCTTGCCCGCGCCGTTGCCGCCGATCAGCCCGAGCCGGTCGCCGCTGTTGAGGCTCAACGACACGCCGCGCAGCGCCTGCACCACCATGCGGTGATTCTTGTCCTCATGCAGCCGTCCGCTCGCGGCGGCGAACATCGTGCGTTTCAGGCTGCGGCTGTTCCCGTGATAGATCGGGAAGCTGACGTGCACGCCCTGGACATCGATCGCGGCCATGCCGGTCAGACCCAGAACGCGAGGCGGCTGCGCGCGCGGGAGAACAGCGCCCACGACGCGCCGCATAGCAGGGCGCTCGCTGCCAACGCCGATGCCCAAACCGGCCACTGCGGCAGATAGCCGAGCAGCGGCGCGCGCACGATCTCGAGCAGGGTGAAGAACGGGTTGAACGGCAGCCAAGCCGCCTGCTGTCCATGCAGCAGCTCAGGCTTCCAGATGATCGGGCTGATGTAGAAGGCGATCTGCATGACGCTGCCGACGATCGGCGGAATGTCGCGGAAACGGGCGCAGACGGCGCCGAGCAGGAAGCAGACCGCCAGCCCGTCGATCACCCATAGGAGAACGCCGGGAATGGCCGTCAGGGCAGTGCTGCCGGGCCAGACGTCGAACACGGCATAGACGATTAGGATCACGACGATGTTGTGCGCGACGACGAGCAGGTTGCGGATGACGACGCGGATCGCATACAGCGTGAACGGCATGCGCTGCGACCGGATCATGCCCTCCGCCTGCTGAAAGCAGCCGCATGCGTCGCTCACTAGGGTGCTGAGGAAGCCCCAAAGCACCAGCGAGAGCGCCAGGAACGGCAAGTAGTTGTGCAGCTCCATCTTGAACAGCTGCGAATACAGCACGCCCAGGGCCGCGACCATGACGCCGGTCGATAGCGTGAGCCAGAACGGGCCGAGCATCGAGCCGCGATAGCGCAGGCGGATGTCGAACCAGCCGAGGGTGAAGCCCAAGCGCCAGAGCGCCAGGCCGCCCTGGACATCCTCGACGGCGAGACGCTGCCGCGCCCCGGCGGAAAGATCTGAGAGCAGCACGAGCGTGGCCGCGCTGCGAGGTTCCATGACTGCGCTCACCGAGGCGCGATAGCCGATCTGGCGCTGCACTGCAAACATCGGCGAGCGCGCTACCGTCATGCGGCGGTCCGGAGGCCCGGGCCGGGTTGCCGCGGCGGCATCCGAACCATTATCTATCTCGCCAGATTTTCGTTGCTAACATATACTAATAAAGCGTAGCTGGTTTAACGCCTTGCTCCGGATTCCTACTCGCTTACCTGAGCGACGGCTGCTAAAGCCGTTGTGCCCTCCGGCCGATTGCCGGCCGTGCCACGACGGAGGCCAATGCATGATGTGTCGCCCATTCTACGCCGCTTCCATCGTCCGCCTCCGATCTGCCGCCGTCTTGGCCGCAATCCTCTGGCTGTCGGCCTGTTCCAGCACGCCACAAATCAGCGCGCAGCAGGAATCGACGCAATACTTGACGCATGCCCGCCGCACCTACACGCCGCCTGGTAACGCGAGCGACCCGTGGGGCCCGTATATCAGCGAGGCCTCCCGCAAATACGACGTGCCGGAGGTCTGGATCCGCGAGGTTATGCATCAGGAGTCGGGCGGCCATCTTTATGGACACGGCGGCGACCTCATCACCTCCGGCGCCGGTGCTATGGGCCTGATGCAGGTCATGCCCGGCACCTACGACGAGCTACGGGCGCGCTATGCCGAGCTCGGCAGCGACCCGTTCGATCCGCATAACAATATTCTGGCGGGCACGGCCTATATTCGCGAGATGTATGACATCTATGGCTCGCCGGGCTTCCTCGCCGCCTACAATGCCGGGCCGGGCCGGCTGGACGACTACCTCACGCGCAGCCGCATCCTGCCGCAGGAGACCCGGCGCTACGTCGCCAACATCGGGCCGCGGATCGCCGGCTCGTTCCCCGCGGCGCGTTCGCCGGGCGAGCAATACGCAATGAGCTCCATGCCGACGCAGACCTCGATGGGGGTCCAGACATACTCGCCGGCGCTGGCTGCGGCGCTCGGCCGGGTTCCCGATGCGGCACCGGTTGTGGCGTCCCAGGCCGTGGCGGTGCAAGTTCCAGAGCCGCCGCGGGCCGAGCCGCCGGGCCGCTACATCACGTTGTCGCCGCAGCCGATGGAGGTTGCGCAGCTTCCCGAGACTCCCCGCTATGAACCACAGCCCCGGCCCGATGCGCAGCCAGAGTATCCGGTGCCGCCGGCGTTCAGGCCGATGCAGGTCGCCCAGCCGCTGGAACCGCAGCACCTGCTGCCGACGCCGCCACGCTATCAGCCCGCGGAGCCTGCCCGGCAGTTTGCCGCGCTCACGCCGGTATCGCCGCCGCGCTCATCGGGGTTCAGCTTGGTCTCGCGGGCCAATGCGGCGCCGGTCGCCATGCGTCACGGCCGCTTCGAGTCCGGTGGATGGGCGGTCCAGGTCGGCGCGTTCGAGAATGCCAGCCTCGCCTCCGCCGCGACCACAGCCGCCCGGGACACCGCGCGGGACGTGCTGGGCGGCGCGCATCCGGCGGTGTCCAGCGTCCGTCAGCCGCGCGGCACGCTGTATCGCGCGCGACTGGTGGGCCTGTCGCACGACGCGGCCGCGCATGCCTGTGAGCGCCTGGTGCGGACCCGCACAAACTGCATGATCGTCTCACCGGCGGCGCAATCCTGAGGCCGGCGGTTCCGAGCCCGGCCTGATCAGGGGATCTTCGTTGTCCCCGCAGCCGCCGCACGCGAGCGCATCGCCTTCTCCAGCACGCCGCTCACGCCCTCGCGGCGGTGCAGCTCGGCCCAGACATCGGCCGGTTCGATACCGGCTGCGACCCACATGACCAACAGGTGATACAGCACGTCCGCACTCTCGGAGACGAGCGCGTTCCTGTTGCCCAGCGCGGCCTCGATCAGGCACTCGACCGCCTCCTCGCCGAACTTCTGCGCGATCTTCGCCGTGCCGCGGGCCAGCAGCCGAGCGGAGTGGCTGTGCGCCGGATCGGCCGTGCGCCGGTCCATGACTACCGTCCATAGCCGGTCCAGCACCTCGCCGCTCAACTCGGCCGGATTGGCCGGCGCTGCCGCACGGGCCTTGACCTTCGGCGCCGACTTCTTCGCCGCCTTTGCCGCTACTTTCGCCATTACCAGACCGCAATCGCCACTGGTGGCCGCACCGGCAATCCCGCCGCACCCAGCGCGGCCTTCACCTGTGCGACCGTAAACATGCCGAAATGGAACACCGACGCCGCCAGCAGCCCGGTGGCCCCGGCGTTCGCGCCGTCCACGAAGTGCTGCAGCTCGCCGACGCCGCCCGACGCCACCACCGGCACCCGCACCGCCCCGCACACCGCCCGCAGCAGATCGAGGTCGAAGCCGCGCCCGGTGCCGTCCCGGTCCATGCTGGTCAACAGGATCTCCCCGGCGCCCAAGGCCGCCACACGCTCGCACCAGCCGACGGCGTCGATCCCGGTCGCGGTGCGTCCGCCATGGGTAAAAACCTCCCAATGGCCGGCCCCCGTCGATCGGGCGTCGACAGCGACCACGACGCACTGGCTGCCGAATTTCATCGCGGCCTCTTGCACCAGTTCCGGCCGGGCGACCGCGGCGGAGTTCATGCTGCATTTGTCGGCCCCGGCCAGCAGCAGTTTCCGCATATCCTCGGGCGACCGCACGCCGCCGCCGACGGTCAACGGCAGGAACACCCGCGCCGCGGTGCGCGACACGACGTCCAGGATGGTGTCGCGGTTTTCATGGCTTGCGGTGATGTCCAGGAAGGTCAGTTCGTCCGCCCCGGCGGCGTCATAGACCGCGGCCTGCTCGACGGGATCGCCGGCATCGCGCAGCGCCACGAAGTTCACGCCCTTGACGACTCGGCCGTCCTTGACATCGAGGCAAGGAATTACGCGAAGCTTTAACATGCATCCATAAACCGGGACCGAAGCGCCGGTGCAAGCGCAACCGGCGATGGCAGCGAAAAGAGGCTATACAAGTGCGCAGATCGTCGGCTTTACGCGGTAAGGGCCCTGAGCGCCGCAGCCACCCCGACCCGGCCGTCATACAGCGCGCGCCCGACGATGACGCCGGCTACCCCGACCGGCGCCTGCTCGCGCAATGCCTGCAGGTCGGCAATCGACCCTACGCCGCCGCTCGCGATCAGCGGCGTCCGCAGCCTCGCGGCAAGGGCGAACGTCTGGTCCAGGTTGAGCCCAGCCAGCATGCCGTCACGGCCGATGTCGGTGTAGATCACGGCGTCGACGCCCGCGTCTTCAAATCGAAGCGCCAGTTCCACGGCGGACACGGCCGACGTCTCCGCCCATCCCTCGGTGGCGACGAAGCCGTCCCTCGCGTCGATGCCGACCGCAATCCGGCCGGGAAAGGCGCGGCATGCCTCGTGTACCAATTCCGGCGTCTTCACTGCGGCGCTGCCCAGGATCACCCGCCGCACCCCCGCATCGAGCCACCGTTCGACTCCCGCCATGTCGCGGATGCCGCCGCCGAGCTGCACCGGGACCGTCGCCGCACCCAGGATGGCCTCGACCGCCGGCACATTGACGGAGCGCCCGGCAAACGCGCCGTTCAGGTCGACCACGTGCAGCCATTCGCACCCGGCGTCCTGCCAGGCCCGCGCCTGCGCGCCGGGGTCGTCCGAATAGACCGTGGCGTCGTCCATGGCCCCGCGCCGCAATCGGACGCAGGTGCCGTCCTTCAAATCGATCGCGGGATAGAGGATCAAGCCTTCGGGTCCCGCTGCAGCAGCTTGACATAGAAGATGCCGCGTATGGTGCGCCCGCCGACCCGGGCATAGCACGGATGCTCGCCCCAACGATGGTAGCCGAGGCCTTCATAGAGCCGGATGGCGGCCTCCTGCGTCTCGCGCACGTCGA
>CAXTJW010000218.1:0-6457 GCA_964244305.1 uncultured Acetobacteraceae bacterium | reverse complement strand
TCCTGAGTGGCGAGGGCCTGCCCGACACCGTCTCGCTCGGCACCTGGATCCAGGTTGAGGGCTTCCACGTTGATTGGGCGCTGCGCTACGACACGTTGTCGGCGGTGATGGTGGCGATGGTCACCTTCATCGCGACGCTGATCCACATCTACAGCGTCGGCTACATGAGCCACGATGCCACGATCCCCCGCTTCTTCAGCTACCTCAGCCTGTTCACCTTCGCCATGCTGATGCTCGTCACCGCGGATAATCTTGTGCAGCTGTTCTTCGGCTGGGAGGGCGTTGGCCTCGCGAGCTATTTGCTGATCGGCTACTGGTACGACCGCCCCAGTGCCAACCGCGCGGCGATGAAGGCGTTCATCGTGAACCGCGTCGGCGACCTGTTCTTTGCTGTCGGCATCGCCCTCGTATTCCTGCTGTTCGGCTCGGTCGAGTTCCCGGAGATCTTCGCCCGCGTCCACGAGCACGCCGACGCCACCTACCACGTGCTCGGCCACACCTGGCGCTCGTTCGAGGTCATCGGCGTGCTGCTGTTCCTTGGCGCGGCTGGCAAATCGGCGCAGCTCGGCCTGCACACCTGGCTGCCGGACGCGATGGAGGGGCCGACGCCGGTTTCGGCCCTGATCCACGCCGCGACCATGGTGACGGCCGGCGTGTTCCTCATGGCGCGCATGTCGCCGATCCTGGAATACGCGCCCGGCGCCCTCGGTTTCATCACCTTCATGGGCGCCAGCACCTGCCTGTTCGCCGCGACCATCGGCTGCGTGCAGAACGACATCAAGCGCATCATCGCCTACTCGACCTGCTCGCAGCTCGGCTACATGTTCATCGCCGCCGGGGTGGGGGCCTACCAGGCGTCCATCTTCCATCTGTTCACCCATGCCTTCTTCAAGGCGCTGCTGTTCCTGGGCGCGGGCTCGGTGATCCACGCCATGTCCGACGAGCAGGACATCAGCAGGATGGGCGGCATCTGGCGTAAGATCCCGGTCACCTACGCAGTCATGTGGATCGGCAGCCTCGCGTTGGCTGGAATACCGATCTTCGCCGGCTACTACTCGAAGGACGCCATCCTCGAGGCCGCCTTCGCCCGCGGCAGCGCGTCCGGAACGTACGGCTTCATCTGCGGCACGGTCGCCGCCTTCCTGACCGCGTTTTATTCGTGGCGCCTGCTGATCCTCACCTTCCACGGCGACACGCGCGCCGATACGGAGAAGTTCAGCCATGTGCACGAGAGCCCGCCCGTCATGCTGGCGCCGCTCATCGTGCTGGCGCTCGGCGCAGTCGCGGCCGGCTTCGCGTTCGAAAGCTCGTTCATTGGCGAGGGCTGGCGCGAGTTCTGGCATGGCAGCATCGTCAATGCGCCCGGCAACACCGTGCTCGACGACATGCACCACGTGCCCGGCCTCGTCAGCCTGCTGCCCACCATCGTCGGCGTGCTCGGCATCGCGCTGGCCTACGTGATGTATGTTGCGGTCCCGGCGCTGCCCGCGCGCATGGCCGCCGCACTGCCGCGCGTCTACGACTTCGTGCTGAACAAATGGTATTTCGACGAGCTGTATAACGCCATCTTCGTCCGCCCGGCCATCTGGCTCGCCCGCATGCTATGGCAGGTCGGCGATGCGCAGGTGATCGACGGCATCCCCAACGGCATCGCGGCGCTCACCTCCGACAGCTCGGCGCAGGTGGTCCGCATCCAGACCGGGTCGATCGCAGTCTACGCCTTCACCATGCTGATCGGCCTCGTGCTGCTGGTCAGCATCTTCCTGCTGTTCCGGTGATCTCGATGAATGCGGCCGGCTTCCCGATCCTCTCCCTGCTGACCTGGCTGCCGCTGGCCGGCGGCCTGTTCATCATGACGGTCCGCGGCGACGACGCCGTGGTGGCCAGCAACGCACGCTGGGCGGCGCTGTGGACCAGCCTGATCGTCTTCGCCATCTCGCTCGTGCTATGGGTCAAGTTCGATACCAGCGACCCCGGCTTCCAGTTCAAGGAAAGCCTGGCCTGGCTGCCGGAGTTCGGCGTCGGCTACCGCATGGGCGTCGACGGCATCTCCGTCCTGTTCGTCCTTCTGTCCACCGCGCTAACGCCGATCTGCATCCTCGCGAGCTGGGACAGCATCACCACCCGAGTGCGTGAGTATATGCTGGCCTTCCTGGTGCTGGAAACCATGATGGTCGGCATGTTTGCGGCGCAGGACTTCATCGTCTTCTACATGTTCTTCGAGGGCGTGCTGATTCCGATGTTTCTGATCATCGGCGTCTGGGGCGGCCCGCGCCGGGTGTATGCCAGCTTCAAGTTCTTCCTCTACACCCTCGCCGGCTCCATCCTGATGCTGCTGGCGCTGCTGGCCATCTGGTATCACGCCGGGACCACCGACCTCGCGGTCCTAATGCAGACGCCGTTTCCCGCGCGCATGCAGTTCTGGCTGTTCCTCGCCTTCTTCGCCTCGTTCGCGGTCAAGGTGCCGATGTGGCCAGTCCACACCTGGCTGCCCGACGCGCATGTCGAGGCGCCGACTGCCGGTTCCGTCATCCTGGCCGGCGTGCTGCTGAAGATGGGCGCCTACGGCTTCCTCCGCTTCTCCGTGCCCATGCTGCCCCAGGCCAGTCAGCAGTTCGCGCCGATGATGTTCACTCTGGGTGTCGTCGCCGTCATCTACACCTCGCTGGTGGCGCTGGCGCAGACCGACATGAAGAAGCTGATCGCCTATTCGTCGGTCGCGCATATGGGCGTCGTCGTGATCGGCATCTTCACCTTCAACGCCCAGGGCATCCAGGGCGCGCTGTTCCAAATGCTGTCCCACGGCATCGTCTCGGCGGCACTGTTCCTCTGCGTCGGCGTGATCTACGACCGCATCCATACCCGCGACATCGCCCGCTACGGCGGCCTTGCCGTCCGCATGCCGGCTTACGCGCTCGTTTTCATGATTTTCACCATGGCCAGCGTCGGCCTGCCCGGCACTTCCGGCTTCGTCGGTGAATTCCTGGTGCTGGTCGGCGCATTCAAGGTCAGCCTCTATCTGGCCTATCTCGGCAGCTTCGGCATGATCCTGGGCGCCGGCTACATGCTGTATCTTTACCGCCGCGTCGTCTTCGGCGTCATCACGCGCGACGACCTGCGCGGCATCCTGGACCTCTCGCCGCGGGAGATCGCGATCTTCACGCCGCTTATCTTCCTCGTGCTGTGGATGGGCATCTATCCGTCGAGCTTCACCCAGTTCTTCGACGCGACCGTGCATTCCATGGTCGACTACCACTCGGCGGCGCTCACAGCCCCGCAACTCGCAGGAAACACGCCATGAACTGGACCATGGCGCTGCCCGAGATCGTCCTCGCGTTATGTGCGATGGCCATTCTCGTCTTCGGCGTGCTGCGTAAGCCGGATCCGGCGTTCGTGTGCACCATGCTGTCGCTCGCGGCGCTCGTGCTCACCGCCGTCCTGGTGCTCGGCTCCGGAGTCGGCAGCGCCTATCGCGGGCTGTTCGTGGTCGATGGCTTCGGCAGCTTCATGAAGCTGCTGGTCCTGACCGGCGCCGGGCTCTCGGCGGTGTTGGCGCTCGATTACAACGTGCGCGAAGGCATGAGCCGGTTCGAGTTCCCGGTGCTGATCCTGCTGTCCACCGTCGGCATGATGATCATGTGCAGCGCATCGAGCCTGATGACGCTGTATATGGGCCTCGAACTGCAATCGCTGGCGCTTTATGTCCTGTGCGCGTTCGCCCGCGACGACATACGCTCGGCCGAATCCGGGCTGAAGTTCTTCGTGCTGGGCGCGTTGGCCTCCGGGCTTTTGCTCTATGGCATCTCGCTTGCCTACGGATTTGCCGGCACCATGCAGTTCGGCGAACTGTCCCGCGCCCTCGCAGCGCCGGATACGGCGTCCACCGGCCTGATTGTCGGCATGGTGTTCATCGTGGCCGGGCTGGCGTTCAAGCTGTCGGCCGTGCCGTTCCACATGTGGACGCCGGACGTCTATGAGGGCGCGCCGACGCCGGTGACCGCCTTCATGAGCACGGCGCCAAAGGTCGCGGCCATTGCGCTGCTGCTGCGTGCGCTTGAAGTCCCGTTCGGCCACATCACTCCGCAATGGACCCAGCTCATCGTCTTGGTCTCGATCGCGTCGATGCTGCTGGGCGCGCTCGCCGCGATCGGCCAGACCAAGATCAAGCGGCTGATGGCCTATTCCAGCATCGGCCACATGGGCTACGCGCTGGTGGGCCTCGCGGTCGGCACCGCGGAAGGCATCCGCGGTGTGCTGGTCTATATGGCGACCTACGTGTTCATGAGCGCCGGGGTGTTCGGCTGCATCATCGCCATGCGCCGCCGCGGCCGGCAATTGGAGCAGATCAGCGACCTCTCCGGCCTCGCCCGCACCGACCCAGGCCTCGCGCTCGCCATGGCTGTGTTCATGTTCAGCATGGCCGGGATCCCACCGTTCTCGGGGTTTTTCAGCAAGCTGTATGTGTTCCTGCCCGCCGTGCAGTCTGGCTATTGGACGCTCGCCGTCATCGGCGTCCTCACCAGCGTCGTCGGCGCCTACTACTATCTGCGGGTCATCAAGGTCATGTACTTCGACGCGGCCCAGCCGGCGTTCGACGTCCGGCCGCCGTCGGTGTCGTTCGTCGCGGGCGTCGGCGCATTGGTGACGACGTTGTTCTTCGTGTTCCCGGCGCCCTTGGTCGCGGCTGCGCAGCAGGCGGCGAAGGTCCTGTTCGGTTGAACCTTCGCGTGTGGCAGGCCTAGGCCATGCTGCTGGTCGTCGACGCGGGCAATACCAACGTCGTCTTCGCTGTCCATGACGGGTCGACCTGGCGCGGCATCTGGCGCATCGCCACCGAGCCACAGCGAACCTCGGACGAATACGCTGTCTGGCTGCTCACGCTGCTGTCGTTCGTCGGCCTGAAACCGGCCGAGATCAACCGCGCCGTGATTGGCACCGTCGTCCCCGCCGCGCTCTATCATCTGCGCAAGCTATCCCGTGAATGGTTCGAAACCGAGCCGTTGGTCGCCCGGTCGAGCCTGGACTGGGGTTTCGACATCCGCATCGACAACCCGGCCGAAGTCGGCGCCGACCGCCTGCTCAACACCCTCGCGGCCCATCAAGCCTATGGCGGCCCGCTCATCATCATCGACTTCGGCACCGCCACCACCTTCGACGTGGTGGCGCTGGACGGGGCCTACCTCGGCGGCGTGATCGCCCCAGGTATCAACCTGTCGCTCGAGGCGCTGCACAAGGCCGCCGCCCGGCTGCCGCGCATCGGTATCGGCCGGCCGCAGGCGGTCATCGGCCGGTCGACGGTCCCCGCCATGCAGTCCGGCATCTACTGGGGCTATGTCGGCCTGGTCGAAGGCCTCGTGACCCGCATCCGCGCCGAGCACGACGAGCCGCTGAAGGTCGTGGCAACCGGCGGCCTGGCGCCGTTGCTGGCCGAGGGCACCACAATAATCGACCGTATCGACCCCGATCTGACGCTGAACGGACTTCGCTTGTTGGCGGACCGCAATCCCGCACCCACATTGAGTCGCGACAGAATAAGAACAATCGAAGGCGATTAGATGGACGGTGACACCGGTGATCTGACCTTCCTGCCATTGGGCGGGACGGGTGAGATTGGCATGAATTTAAATTTGTATCGCTGCGGCGGCAAATGGCTGGCGATCGACTGCGGCATCGGCTTCGGGGGCAACGAGAACCCGGAGGTCGAGATCATGATGCCCGACCCGAGCTTCATCGCGGAACGCCGCGACGACTTGCTCGGCCTCATTATCACCCACGCGCACGAGGATCACATCGGCGCCGTCGCCCACCTTTGGCGTCAGCTCCGCTGCCCGGTCTACGCGACCCCGTTCGCGACCGCGGTGCTGAAGCGCAAGCTGACGGAGGCCGGCATGCTGGCCGAAGTCCGCATCCACACCATCCCCTGCGGCGGCCGGTTCGAGCTGCCGCCGTTCTCGCTCGAGTTCATGCCGGTGGCGCACTCGCTCCCCGAGGCGCAGGCGCTCGCCATCCGCACGCCCTACGGCACGATCCTGCACACCGGCGATTGGAAGCTCGATCCCAACCCGCTGATCGGCCCGGCGACCGACGAGGCCGCGTTCCGCCGCCTGGGCGAGGAGGGCGTGCTGGCCATGGTCTGCGACAGCACCAACGCCATGGTCGACGGCCACTCCGGCAGCGAGTCCGAGGTCCGCAAAAGCCTGTCCGAGCTGATCCGCCCCATGCGCGGCCGGGTCGCCGTGACCTGCTTCGCCAGCAACGTCGCGCGGGTCGAGAGCGTAGTCATGGCCGCACGCGACGCCGGCCGCCACGTGGCGCTGGTCGGCCGCTCGCTCCGCAATCTCGAGGCGGCTGCGCGGGAGTGCGGTTACCTCCGCGGCCTGCCGGAGTTCGTGTCGGAGGACGAGGCCGGGTCCATTCCGGACGACAACCTGCTGATCCTCGTGACCGGCAGCCAGGG
>CAXTJW010000217.1:0-6564 GCA_964244305.1 uncultured Acetobacteraceae bacterium | reverse complement strand
CCCAGGAAACCGCCATCCGCCGCGAGGACATGGCCGGTAACGTATCCGGCGTCGTCCGAGCATAGGAACGCCGCCACCCCGGCGATCTCCTCCGGCGTGCCATAACGGCGCATCGGCACATGGCGGAGCCAATCCTGGCGGATCGCGTCGTCATGCAGCATCGCCACCAGCGGCGTCTCGACCGGGCCCGGCGCTATGACGTTCACCCGGATGCCGTATTGCGCGAGTTCGACCGCCATCACCTGCGACAGCGTGACCACCCCGCCCTTCGACGCGCCGTAAGCCGCCCGGCCGCGGCTGCCGCGCATGCCGGACACCGACGCGATGTTCACGATCGCGCCGCCAGCCCTCAGCATATGCCGAGCCGCCGCCTGGCCGGCCAGGAACGTGCCGCGCAGGTTCACCGCAATCAGCCGGTCGAACTCCGCAGCCGGCGTGTCGAGGAACGGCATGTCGCGCCCAATCCCAGCCGAGCTCACCAGGATATCGAGCCGACCATGCCGCGCCACGACCGCGGCGAAACACTCCGCAACCGAGGTTTCGCTCGCGACGTCCAGCGGCGCCTGCTCGATCCCATCCGCCGCCCCATCCGGCACGACGCCGTCCTGGGCAGAAAGGTCGGCCGCAACGACGCGCGCGCCCTCGGCGGCAAGGCGCTGGGCGATGGCGGCACCGATGCCGGACAGCCCGCCCGTGACGACGGCGACTTTACCTTCAAGCCTTGGAGCAGTTGGGACCGCGGACATGCTGGGCCTCCCGGGCGCGATGCGGAAGCTTCCCGCAATCGGCCGTCCCTGTCACCATGGCGGCATGATCCCGACCAGCAACTTGTCGAACCTGCTGTTCCAGACGGCGCAGCGCCACCCCGAACGGCCCGGCCTGATCCGCGGCGCGCGCAGTTGGAGCTGGGCCGAGCTCGCCACCCGCATCCGTGCGGCCGCTGCGGGCTTGAGCGCCCGCGGCGTCGGCAAGGGCGACCGCGTGCTGGTCCACGCCGCGAACGGCACGGCGCTGTTCGAGACAATGTGGGCCACCTGGGCGCTCGGCGCGGTATGGGTGCCGACCAACGTGCGGCTGACCCCGGCCGAGGTCGCTTATCTCGCCGGGTCGTCGAGGGCGGCGGTGCACATCGTCGGCGCCGCTTTCCCGGAGCATGCCGCCGCTGCCGCCGGGGCGAACCCCGCCCTGCGCCTCAGCGTCACCATCGGCGAAGGCGGCCCAGGCTTGGACAATCTGGGTTGGGACGACCTAGCGGCCGGGAGCGTGCTTCACGCAACGCCCGCGGACGTCGACCGGGACGATCCATGCTGGCTGTTCTATACCTCCGGCACAACGGGGCGGCCGAAAGCCGGGGTGCTGACCCATGGGCAGATGGCATTCGTCACCCTCAGCCATCTTTGCGACCTGATGCCGGGCACGACGGAGCGCGACGTCTCCCTCGTGGTCGCGCCGCTGTCGCATGGTGCCGGCATCCACGCCGTAACCCAGGTCGCCCGCGGCGCCGCGAGCGTGCTGCTGGAGTCGGAGACGCTCGATTGCGCCGAGGCTTGGCGGTTGGTGGAGCGGCACCGGGTCAGCAACATGTTCACCGTTCCCACCATCCTGACCATGCTGACGCGCGACCCGGCCGTGGACCGGCACGACCACGCCTCGCTGCGCTACGTCATCTACGCCGGCGCGCCGATGTTCCGCGCCGACCAGCAGCACGCCCTGCGGAAACTCGGCCATGTCCTGGTGCAGTATTTCGGGCTCGGCGAGGTGACGGGCAACATCACCGTGTTGCCGCCGCATCTGCACGCAGCCGAGGACGACCCGGCCATCCCCGCCGGCACCTGCGGCCAGGCGCGCACCGGCATGGAGATCGCGATCCTCGGCCCGGATGGCGAGCGCCTGGCCGCGGGCGAGACCGGCGAAATCGGCGTCCGCGGCCCGGCCGTGTTCCTCGGCTATGCCGACAACCCCGCCGCCAACGCGCAGGCGTTCCGGCATGGCTGGTTCCACACCGGGGACCTCGGCCATCTCGACGGCCGTGGCTTCCTGTTCATCACCGGGCGCGCGTCGGACATGTACATTTCCGGCGGCAGCAACGTCTATCCGCGCGAGATCGAGGAGCTGCTGATGCTGCATCCCGGTGTCGCGGAGGCCTGCGTGGTCGGGATGCCGCACCCGAAATGGGGAGAAAGCGGCGTGGCCGTTCTGGTGCCTCGCGACGGCGCATCGATCGATGCCGCGGCGGTGTTCGCACAGTTCGATGGGCGGCTCGCCAAGTATAAGTGGCCAGCCCGCATCGAGGTCTGGGACGCGCTGCCGAAGTCCGGCTATGGCAAGGTGGTCAAGGCCGACGTGAAGCGGATGCTGGCCGTGACGCCTCGACCCGTTCGAACCTGAACGCCCTTTGGGCACGATGGCGGGCAGCGCAAGAGCTTGCCAACGATTTAATTCTGATTCGTTATCGTTTTATTAATTTACCAGGCGACGTGGCGGGATGTAATGATATCGATATGAGTTTGATCCACGACGAAGGATCCTATGATGGCATCATTATCTCACGTCGCGTGTCACTCGATTATGGTCCTGATCGGGGCCGGCCTGCTTTTCTACTTCCCAACTCCGGCCGATGCTAGCCTGATCAGCGCCACAAGCAATGCCTATGGAGAGGCAGTCTCGATTACTGCGCAGCCAGTGATCGGTGCCCTTGCGACCATTACGAGTGGACCTTTACCCGTTTCGACTGGCACCGCGCCTGGAGCCTATAGCAATACACTTTCCGCGCTCAGTGCGGTCGTGACGGGCGTGCTGTCGACAGGAGTACTCGCTAGTGCAGCGTCCTCGAACGTTGACGGAACATTTGGCTCGAAGACTACAAGTGGCAGTTCTACGGTCAACAATCTTTTGGTCGGGCTGCTTGGTGCAATCGGCCTGAACGCTACCGCGGTTGCGTCGTCTGCCAGCATCGCCGGCGACTTTGGCTCGCTTACCCCGCTCGGAGGCACCATTTTGACCGGACTGTCGTTGAACGGCTTGCAGGTTGATGTCGATCCTACTCCGAACGCAGTCCTGCTGAATGCCGCTGGCGTCCAGATTGTCGCAAACGAGCAAAGTACGACTGGAACCGCGAATATGCTTGATTTTACAGTCAATGCGCTTGACATCATCTTCACCAACGCTCCGGAATTCCTGGGCGGCCTGTTGAATAGTGTCAACGGTCGGATTATTATCGGGCATTCCGAAGCAGTCATGACGGCCGTAGCGGATAATGGCACGGTCCCAGAGCCCGCAACGATGTCCGTGCTCGCAGCGTCTTTGATCTCCCTTGTCGGCATGCGGCGCTGGTTCAGTCGAAAGCAGATGCAAACGTGCTAGTGATGGAAACCAGACGGAAACATCCGTTCGATTTCCACCACTAGCACTTGTGTGGTGGGCCGACCCAGCCAACGCCATCACGCAGGCGTTGGCATCACACCACCAGCAATCTTGTCCGATCCACGTCGATCGAAAAAGTCTAGCCGCCTCAAGCCGCGGCACGCACCGTGACGGCGTCCAGCGCCTGCCCGAGATCCGCCAGGATGTCGTCGATGTGCTCGATCCCGACCGATAGCCGCACGTAGCCGGGGCTGACGCCCGAGGCCATCTGCTCCTCCGCCTCCAACTGCGAGTGCGTCGTGCTGGCCGGGTGGATGGCGAGCGTCCGCGCATCGCCGATGTTGGCGACGTGCAGCACCATCTGCAGCCGGTCGATGAAGGCCCGGCCGGCGTCGGCGCCGCCCGCCAGCTCCAGCCCGACCAGGCCGCCATGCCCCCCGCGCATATACTGCGCCGCGCGCGCCGCCGCAGCGCCGGTCTGCTGCGACGGATGGATGACCCGCGCCACCTCCGGCCGCTTCACCAGGAAGTCGACGACGGCCTGCGCGTTGCTGCAGTGCCGCTCCATGCGCAGCGCGACCGTCTCGATGCCCTGCAACACCAAGAAAGCGTTGAACGGGCTGATGGCCGGGCCGAGGTCGCGCAGGAGCGTCACCCGCGCCTTCAGCACGTAGGCGACGGGGCCGATCGGCTTGGCCGCCTCGACCCAGACCGCGCCGTGGTAGCTCGCGTCCGGCTGGTGCAGCGCCGGCTGGCGATCGGGGTGCGCCGCCCAATCGAAGTTGCCGCCATCCACGATCAGCCCGGCGATCGAAGTGCCGTGCCCGCCCAGATACTTGGTCGCCGAATATACGACGATTGCCGCGCCATGGTCGAACGGGCGCACCAGCAGCGGCGCGGCCGTGTTGTCCATGATGAGCGGGATGCCGAACCGCCGGCCGATCGCGGCGACCTCGGCAATCGGAAACACTTCGAGCTTCGGGTTCGGCAGCGTCTCGGCGTAGTAGGCGCGGGTGCGGTCGTCGGTGGCGCGGGCGAACGCCTCGGGGTCGGCCGGGTCGACGAAGCGGACCTCGATGCCCTGGTCGCGGAAGGTGTTGGCGAACAGGTTGTAGGTGCCGCCATAAAGGTTGGTCGAGCTGACGATGTTGTCGCCCACCCGCGCGAGGTTCTGCACCGCGAGCGCCGAAGCCGCCTGGCCGGACGCCACCGCGAGCGCCGCCGCACCTCCCTCCAGCGCCGCGACCCGCTTTTCCAGCACGTCCGCGGTCGGGTTCATGATGCGGGTGTAGATGTTGCCGAGCTGTTTCAGCGCGAACAGGTCGGCGGCGTGGTCGGCGCTTTCGAATTGGAAGCTGGTGGTCTGGTAGATCGGCACGGCGACGGCGTTGGTGGCCGGGTCGTGACGCCAGCCGGCGTGCAGGGCCAGGGTCTCGGGGTGCTTGCTGTTCATCGGGGCGGTTCCTTTCCGGTCGTTTGCGGACACAATAGCCGCGGACGGCGGGGGCACGGAAGCACGAACCCGAGGGCGCCGGTCTGCGTTGCACCCGGCATTGCAGGAGAGACGGCCATGGACGCAGACACAATCAAGCTTGCCGCCGCCGATGTGGAGGCGACGCCGTTCCAGATCCCCGGCGCGGAGGGCGAGTTCCGCATCCAGATCCTGAACGAGGATCAGGCGCGCGGGGTGGTGACGACCATCGTCCATCTGCCGCCCGGCGGCCGCATTCCGGCGCATAAGCATCAGGCCGGGGCCGAGATGCACTATGTCCTCGAGGGCGACCTGATCGACGGTGGGCAGGAGCTGGGGATTGGCGGCTTCCTGACCCACGCGGCCGGCCAGGTGCACGGCCCGCACGAGAGCCGCGGCGGCGCCAAGGTGCTGACGGTGCAGCAGTGGCAGTCGAAGGATGGCGCCTTCGACTTCGAGCCGGCGTGATCCCGTGCTGAACGAGGCATTTCCCGAGCTTCCGGCCAACGCCTTCGCCAAGGCGGACCCGGCGCCTGACACGCGGTTCTATGCCCAGGCTAGGCTGGTCACGCATATCGACGACGCCGCCATCGCCGCGGTCACGGCGCTGTATCGCGAGGTGTTGCCGGCCGGCGGCGTGGTGCTCGACATGATGTCGAGCTGGGTCAGCCATCTGCCGGACGACGGCGCCTATGGCGAGGTGATCGGCCATGGCATGAACGCCAGCGAGCTGGCCGCCAATCCTCGGCTGGACCGTTGGTTCACCCAGGATCTCAACGCCGAGCCGGTGCTGCCCTTGCCGGCGGGCAGCGTCGACGCGGCGTGCATGTGCGTGTCGATCCAGTATCTCCAGCGCCCGGCCGAGGTGTTCGCGAGTCTAGCCACGGTGCTGCGCCCCGGCGCCCCCGTCGTGATCACCTTTTCCAACCGTTGCTTTCCGACCAAGGCGGTGGCGATCTGGCAGGCGCTGGAAGGGGCCGACCAGTGCCGTCTGGTCGAGCTGTATCTGACCCGGGCCGGGTTCCAATCGATCGAGAGCCGTACGCTGCGGGACGGCGCGCGCAGCGATCCGCTGTGGGCTGTGATCGGGCGGGCAAAGCGTAACGATTGAGGTGACGCGGCCAGGATCCTATACCTTCTGGCACCGAGGAGGGCTGGACGATGAGCGACCTATATGACGCAGACGTATTGGAGTGGTCCGAGCACCAAGCCCAACTACTGCGCCGGCACGCGGCCGGTGAGCCGGTAAACGAGCGTCCCGACTGGGCCAACATTATCGAGGAAGTCGAGAGCGTGGGCCGGAGCCAGCTATCCGCCGTGAAGTCCCTGCTGGTTCAGGCGCTGGTCCATGATCTGAAAGCCGAGGCCTGGCCGTCGGCGTCGTATGTGCCGCATTGGCGGGCAGAGGCCCGCGGGTTCCGTGGAGACGCGGCAGAGGCGTTCTCACCGTCCATGCGTCAGCGGATCGACGTGCCCGAACTATATCGGCGGGCACTGTCCCGCATGCCAGAAAGCATTGATGGGCTGCCAGCGCTTCCGGTGTCACCAACCTGTTCGAAGACACTGGACGATCTACTCAGCGACAATGCTTAGCTATAAACCAAAGCTCGGGCACGAAGCGTCGACAAACTAAGGAACTTCGCCAGAATGACGGAACCCGTGCCGCCAACCTATTAAAATGGTGGGCGCCGTTGGGTTCGAACCAACGACCCGCTGATTAAGAGTCAGCT
>CAXTJW010000216.1:0-6570 GCA_964244305.1 uncultured Acetobacteraceae bacterium | reverse complement strand
CGAACGTCAGCTTGCACAGGTTGAAGCAACTGCCGAGGTTGGTGTCGATCACCGCATCCCACATGTCGCGCGTCATGCGGGCCATGGTGGTGTCGCGGGTGATCCCGGCGTTGTTCACCAGCACCTCGATGGGGCCATGCTCGGACTTGATCTGCGCCACCGCGGCTTCGCAGGCCGCATAATCCCCGGCATCGAACTTGACGTGCGGAATCCCGGTTTCCCCGGTGAACGCGGTGGCGGCCCCGTCATTGCCGGCGTAGCTCGCGATCACCGTCCGCCCTGCCGCCTTCAGCGCCATGCTGATGGCGGCGCCGATCCCGCGCGTTCCACCCGTGACGAGTGCGATTCGTGCCATTGCCCATCCTCCCCTGGCTTAAACGACGCCATCTTCGCCGCTTTGCCAGGCGAGTGCTAGACGGCGTGTCAAGAGGGGGTGCCTAGCCGCGGGCGCTCAACGCTCCAGGCACATAGCGACGCCCATGCCGCCGCCGATGCACAGCGTGGCCAGGCCCTTCTTGGCGTCGCGCCGGCCCATCTCATGCAGCAGCGTCACCAGCACGCGCGCGCCGGACGCGCCGATGGGATGGCCGATGGCGATGGCGCCGCCGTTCACGTTCACTTTACCTGCATCCCAGCCCATGTCCTTGTTCACCGCGCAAGCCTGGGCGGCGAAAGCCTCGTTGGCCTCGATCAAATCGAGGTCGGCGATGCTCCAGCCGGCGCGTTGCAGCGCCTTTCGGCTGGAGGGGATCGGCCCGGTGCCCATCACGGCGGGATCGACGCCGGCGGTGGCGAAGCTCGCGATGCGGGCGAGCGGCACGAGGCCGCGGCGGGCGGCCTCGGACGCCGACATCACCACCAGGGCCGCAGCGCCGTCATTGATGCCGCTGGCGTTGCCGGCGGTCACCGTGCCGTCCTTCGAGAAGGCCGGGCGCAGCTTCGCCATCATCTCGGGCGTGCTGTCATGCCGGATGTACTCGTCGTCCGAGACGACCGTGTCGCCCTTGCGGCCCTTGACCGTCACCGGCGCGATCTCGTCCTTGAACCGCCCGGCCTTCTGCGCGGCGGAGGCCCGTTGCTGGCTGCCGGCCGCGAACTCGTCCTGCTGGGCGCGGGTGATCTGGAACGCCGTCGCCACGTTCTCCGCCGTGGTGCCCATGTGGTAGCCGTGGAACGCATCCCACAGCCCATCCTTCAGCATGGTGTCCACCAGGCCCAGGTCGCCCATCTTGGTCCCCGCGCGCAAATAGGCGGCGTGGGCGGACTGGCTCATGCTTTCCTGCCCGCCAGCCACGACGATCGCGCTCTCGCCCGACCGTATCTGCTGCGCCGCGAGCGCCACCGTGCGCAGGCCGGAGCCGCAGACCTGGTTGATGCCGAACGCCGTCGCGCTGTCCGGGATGCCGGCGGCGCGGGCGGCCTGGCGGGCCGGATTCTGACCCTGTGCCGCCGTCAGCACCTGGCCCAGGATCACCTCGTCCACGTCGGCCGGGTCCAGGCCGATGCGCTGCAACGCGGCCCGAAGCGCCACGGTGCCGAGCACATGGGCGGGAACGGCGGCGAAGGCCCCGTTGAAGCTGCCCACCGGCGTGCGGGTGGCGGATACGATGACGACATCTTCCATTGATTTCTCTCCCTTGGTCCAAAAATTGGGCGTTCACAGCCCACCCAACCAGCCCGGCAGCGGCTTTCGAGCGAACGGCAAGACGCGTGGCCCGGCGGCCATCCCGATATGCCCGGCGGACGGCCGATGCAAGTCAAGGCAGGGCATCAGCGCCGTAGGAGGCAGCGCGCTCCCGGGCGGTTGGGGCGTTCGCATGCCATCTTTGCTGCCCGTACCCCCGTGTCGTTGCGTGCAATCGGCAGCGCAGCCTGGAAATTCGCCCAATGCTGCAACTGCGTGATACACTTTACGGCATTGTTGCAATCGAGGACTCAATGCGCCCATTTGCCGGTCCGAACTACCTGCCCTCTGGTTCGGAGGCGTCGACCCCGGCCCCAGCGCCGCCGCAACCGCCAGTGGTCGTCAAGAAATACGCAAATAGGCGACTGTACAACACGGAAACCTCAAGTTACATCACGCTCGACAACCTGGCCGATATGATCCGCGCCGGCCGCGACTTTGTCGTCTATGACGCGAAATCGGGCGAGGACATCACCCGGGGCGTGCTGACGCAAATCATCGTCGAGGAGGAGAGCAAAGGCACGTCGATGCTGCCGACGGCGTTCTTGCGGCAATTGATCGGCTTCTACGGCGGCAGCCTACAGGGCGTGGTGCCGCGATATCTCGAACAAGCCATGTCGACGTTCGCGCGCCAGCAGCAGCAGTTGCGCCAGGTGGTGCAGCAGACGTTCAGCCCGTTCCTGCCGGTCAACGTCGAGGAGATGAGCCGGCAGAACGTGGCGATGATCGAGCGCGCGATGAGCATGTTCAACCCATTCCACCGCGGCAGCGAGCCGTTGCCCTCGGGCCAGGAAATGCCGCCTGTCGCCCAGGCATTGCCGGCGGACGCCGGGCACAGCGCCGAGCAGCATGAGATGGAGCGGCTGCAAGGCGAGGTTGAGAGCCTGCGCGCCCAGCTTGCGGCTGTTCGCAGCGAACTTGCACAGGCGCCGCCGGTCACGCCGCCCGGCGAGGATCCGGTCGGCGCGACCGTGGAAAAGGCTGGTCCGACGGGAAAACCGGAGCCGGCGGCGACGCTGCGTACGGCGCGACGGGAGCGTGTCGCCAAGACAAAGGATGATTTGGTCTAGCTGGGATAGATCGTTTGATTTTGCCCGTGAAATATATAACATTTTTTTTACGTTGAGCGTGAATATCGTGATGCCGCTTTCGCCAGAATAGGTGTAAGCAGGTAGTTACCAGAAGGCGGGGCGAATACGTGAGTGCTAAGCAGAGCCGAGAAAGCGTCCCGAGCGAGGATGATCTCTCACCCCAAAGTGCGACGCCTGCGCGAGCAAGCATTGCGGACCACCATGCCGGAGCCCGCATCCGCGAGCGCCGCGTGATGCTGGGTCTATCGCAGCAGCAGCTCGCGCAGATGATCGGCGTCACCTACCAGCAGGCGCATAAATATGAGCGCGGCCTGAACCGCATCTCGGCGGGCCGGCTCTATGAGATCGCGCTGGTGCTGAACGTGCCGGTGAGCTGGTTCTTCGAGGGCCTGGATACGGAAACGCCTGCAACCGAACTCTCGCATCGTCAACGGATGTGCCTTGAGTTGGCGCGAAACTTCGCCGCGATCGACAATCAGAAGCATCAGGAGGCACTGAGCCAAATGGCACGTGCCCTGGCGGCGCAGTCGAATACCGAGTCGTCTGGACCGGGCGAGCCGACGAGCTGACCCCGCTGGGGGGTGGCATCAGCGCCGGGGCTCCGACGCCGGCTCCTCCGGCTTCGGTAAGCGAAAAAGCGCGAATTGGGCGGCGTAGAGTATGCCGTTTTCGATCCGCACCGGGATCTCGGCAGCGCCATCCGGCGGCGTCGCAAGCAGGCCTAGCACCGCCTTCGCCGCAACCGCTGTCCCAGACGGAATAAGCTCCGTAGCCGCCAGTCGATCGAGACCTGCCGCATAGCCGGCGACATGGATGACCCCGTCCAATCTCGGCCGCAACGCAGCGTCAAACCATAGTGTAGCGCGGCCGGTCGCATCCGTTCCAGCCGCAGTCGAATGCATCAATTCCACATGAAAATAACTGCCCTCGACATCGGGTAGTGTTGACGATTGTGCGCCGGCGGCCGTATCCGGCGACGAGAGGGCCTCGACACGCAAATCAAGCGCCTCGATGGCCGCGCCGAGCGCCCAGGGTGCGTTCAGCGCGCGAAGGCGCTGGACCGTTATGTTCGTCTCGTTCGGGCTGATCCGCATTCTAAGCGCATCGGCCGCAGCTAACCCGGCCACACTCGTCGCCGCTGTCGTGAGCAAGATGCCGTCAGGCAAGACCTCACCCGTCACGTCGCCGGCCAACACCGGTCGTTCTAGGCCTGAGCCGAAACGCAGAGTATGGCCGCGGGAGCGCCAAATAAGCGGGCCGGGCCGGACAAGAGCCGCCTCTGCAGTTAAAAAGTCAGCTCGCACGCTCAATCCATGGGCCGCAATCAGGGCTGGACCGACCTCGACGCGAGCCTGCCCTGGCCATCCGCTATAGCGCGCAGCGCCAATCTCTACCCGCCAACCTTGGCTGCGTAGCCGACCGGCTTCCTGGTCGATTAAAACGGTGAGACGATGAACCGACCACAGCCACGCTGCGCAGTGCAGCGCCAGGAATGCAATGGCAACGAAACCAACGGACCGGAAAAGCGGCTGGAAATTCAAGCACTTTCCTGACATTTCCTGACCAATGGCACTTGACAGCTTTGTTCCGTCTCCGGTGAAACAAGGGATAATCCACAGCACGAATCAGGTAGCTCACAAATTAGTGAGACTTTGATCAACTTTCGCGACAAACCGATCACATTCGCCTCATGGTAGATTTCATTTCTTGTTTGATAACAATGCATTGCAGGAACAGAGTGCGATCTACGATTGGCATGGTGCGGCGGTAAGCTGACCTTTAAGTGCCATAAATACGAAGCAATTGAAGGCCTTGAGCGGTAAAACGCTGCTATGTGAACGTCACCGCAGGAGAGTTGCGCACAGAGTTATCCACAGGATGGGCAAGGGCTGTTGCTTCTCGCCACCGTTCGCGCAGTGTCGAAGTTAGTGCTGCATGCGACAGTCCCGGCGGAATTGGCGGCCCCACGATGATGTGGATCACGCCGGGTTGTTTGCGGAAAGCCCGGCGACTCCAAAGCAGGCCAGAGTCGGTGGCGACGGGTATCACGGGCAATCCGGTCCGTGCCGCGAGCGCTGCGATGCCGGGCCGCACCTCCGCCTCCACTCCGGGCGCGATCCGTGTGCCCTCCGGGAAGATTACGATCTGCCGTCCATCCGCCTTCGCGCGGTCCGCCCCGCGCAGCATGCTCCGGACCGCACTGAACGAGGCGCCGCGGTCGACCGGAATTTGGCCCGCCGGCACCAGAAGCGAGCCGAACAGGGGAATGCGCGCCAGCTCCGCCTTGAATATATAGGCTGCCCGCGGAACCAGGCGCAGCCAGATCAGCGTGTCGAAAGCCGATTGATGTTGCGATGCAATCAGCGCTGCGCCCTGCGTCGGCAGGTTTTCCCGTCCGAGCACGACGACCCGGATGCCGCATATCGCTGCGGCGCCATCCAGCACCAGCCCGGCCCAGGTTTGCGCGACCCAAAGCGCGTGGCGACGGGCGAACCAACGGATCGGCACGCCCAGCAGCCCCATCACGAACGTTGCGCCGAAAAACCAGATATTGAACAACAGGGACCGCAGCCAGATCATGATGGCTCATCACTCCGAAACAGCCGGGCCAGGCCGAACCGGACCGCCAGCAGCTTGTCATACTCGGTCGCCAGCGTGCGAGTCCGCATGGCGGTGCGCATGGCCGGCGAGTGCACCGGCGCCGGCAGCAGCCGCACATCCGGCAAGGCGCGCTGCAGTTCCAGCAACGCCCGCGGCATATGATAACCGGCCGTGACGACGATCAGCCGCTTGACGTCGTGCGTCTTGGACCAGAGCGCGGTTTCGGCTGCGTTGCCCGCCGTGCTTTGGGCGATGCGGCCCAGCGTGACCCGTCCGGCCTGTTCAGCGTCGAGCGGCCCGCGGTGGCCGATATCGTTCAGCTCCACCCCGTCCGCAACGCCGGATACCAGCAGCAGCGGCGCATGCCCGTCGGCCAGCAGCCGCAGCGCCGCCTCGATCCGGTCCGCCCCTCCGGTCAGCACGACGATCGCGTCCGCGCCATCCGGCACCTTGCCCACATGCCAAGCGGCGGCGTTGAACAGTGCAAATCCAACGCCCCAGGCCGCTCCGCCGCCGAGCACCGTGACGGCGGCCAACATCGAGGCAATGCTCGACCACCGCCGCCAAGGCAATCCCGTCATGGCAGCCGCCGGAGCCAGCGGCGCACGGTGCCCTGCGCAGTCAGCCAGCCGATCGCCGCCGCTATTATCGGCAGCGCCGGCAGCGATAGCCATAGCTCGGGCGGCAGCGCGGTCGCGAGGCCCTCGGCGCCGGTCCGCTCGGGCTGGCCGGTGAACGGCGCCGCGAGCCCCGTGAGGCCAAGCAGCACCGGCAATGCCGCCACTGCACCGATCGCCGCGCCGGCGGACGCCAACCACGTCGCCCGGCGGGCAAACCGCCCGGCGATGTAGCTGTCCGTAGCGCCCAGGCCATGCACGATCTCGATGGCATCCCGGCGCGACGCCAACCCCGCACGGGTCGCGACGGCGATCACCGCGACGGCCACGAACGCAACCACCGCCAGCGCCAGCCCGGCACAGGCTTGCAGGCTGCGGGCGAGCACCGCCAAGCGTCGCATCCAGACGTCATGGCTTTCCAACAAGGTGCCGGGCGCCGTTGCCGTCAAACGGGTCGCGAGCCGTGCGGTATCGAGGCTGGGGTCGGACAGCCGTACCTCGACGACGGCGGGCAGCGGCAGCGCGATCCGGCCGGAACCGCTGCCGAGCCATGGGCGCAGCAGCGCCGCAAGCTCGT
>CAXTJW010000215.1:5252-6599 GCA_964244305.1 uncultured Acetobacteraceae bacterium | reverse complement strand
CCGCGACGAAGCCGGCGCGGTCGCGGTCGAACGCGTCGCGCCGGCGCACGATGGCAATCCGGGTCGCGATGTCGTCCGGTGTCCGCACCTCGACCGAGAGGCCGAACCGATCAAGCAATTGCGGCCGCAGCTCCCCCTCCTCCGGGTTGCCGCTGCCGACCAGCACGAAACGCGCCGGGTGCCGGATGCTGAGCCCCTCGCGCTCCACGACGTTCTCGCCCGAGGCCGCGACGTCGATCAGCAGGTCGACCAGATGATCCTCCAGCAGGTTCACCTCGTCGATATACAGAAACCCGCGGTTGGCGCGGGCCAGCAGGCCGGGCTCGAACGCCTTCTCGCCGCGGGACAGCGCCCGCTCGAGGTCGAGCGCGCCGACCACCCGGTCCTCCGTCGCGCCCAGCGGCATGTCGACGACGGGAACCGCAGCCATGTGCCCCGGCGCCATTCCCGGCGCGCGCCCCTCGCATTGGCCGCACAGCCCGGCCTCGAAACCCGGCGAGCAGTTGTATGGACAGCCCGTGACGGCCAGCATTGTCGGCAGCAGGGCGGCCAGCGAGCGGACCGCGGTCGACTTGCCGGTGCCGCGGTCGCCGAACACCAGCACGCCGCCGATCGTCGGATCGACCGCGGCGATGAGCAGCGCCTGCTTCATCTCGTCCTGGCCGACGATGGCGGAAAACGGGAACGCCTCGCGCATCAGGGAGCGGTCCGGCACGGCGCGGGGCTGGTTTGCATGACGCGACGTTAGCAGGTCAGGCTGGCCTGCTCAAACCTCCGAGATAGTTGCGACCAGATGCAACCGGCGTTCGCCGTTAAGCGTCACGATGCAACTGGAACCTTATTGGGAGACTTCGCGATGGACCATCAGATCTCGCTACCCGTCATTCTATCGTTCGTCACCCTGGCGATCGTGCTGGTCGTCGCCGTTTATCAGTTCATGCGTGTCCGCAAGAGCCAGGCTAAGCGCGGCGAGCATCCGGGCGGCATTGCCGGTCCCGAGTAGCCTGAGGCCTCTACGGTCTAGCAAAATTGGCGCGACCCGGGCATTTTACCGCTGCCGCCCGGGACTCCACTCCGTGGCGCGCTTGCCAGCGAGGGCCGATGTTCCCCACCACCCGTTTGCGCCGCCTGCGCCGCACGGACGCATTGCGCTCCCTGGTGCGCGAGACGTCGGTTACCGCCAACGACCTAATTTTGCCGATCTTCGTCGACGAGGAGATCGACGCCCCAGTGCCCATCGCAGAGATGCCCGGCGTGTCCCGCATCCCGGAAGCCCGGCTGGCGCACGAGATCGAGGCGATCGCCCGCGATGGTGTCCGGGCCGTCATGCTGTTCGGCATCAGCCAT
>CAXTJW010000215.1:0-5152 GCA_964244305.1 uncultured Acetobacteraceae bacterium | reverse complement strand
TCGGGGGTGCCGATCATGGCGTATTCGACCAAGTTCGCCTCGGCGTTCTACGGCCCGTTCCGCTCCGCCTCCGGCTGCGATTTGCGGGGCGACCGCAAGACCTATCAGATGGACCCGATGAACGGCCGCGAGGCGTTGCGCGAAAGCCAGGAGGACGAAGCCGAAGGCGCAGACCTGTTGATGGTGAAGCCTGGCCTCGCGTATCTGGACATCCTCGCCGGCATACGCGCCCAAACACTGTTGCCGGTGGCCGTCTACCAAGTCAGCGGCGAGTACGCGATGATCAAGTTCGCCGCCCAGGCCGGGGCCTTGGACGAGGCGCGGGTGGTGCGCGAGACGCTCGGCGCCTTCAAGCGCGCGGGCGCGGACCTGATCCTCAGCTACTTCGCCCGCGATGTCGCTCGCGACGGTTTTTAGGCCAAGCTGCGTCGAAACGCCCTACTTCGAACCGCCATCGGACGAGGCGCTAAGCGGGTTTCGTCGCGCCAGCCGCTTGAGCGTCGCCACCTGACGCCAGAATGCGCCGACTGGCTGCGCCGGGCTACCCAGCACGACCGCCTTCTCCGCGAGGTCGGTGATCACGCCCGCCTGCGCCCCGATGCGCACGAAGCTGCCGATGTGCAGGTGCTCCGACATGCCGACCTGGCCGCCCATCTGCACGAAATCGCCGATACTGACCGATCCCGAGATCGCGACGTGCGCCGCCAGCGCGCAATACCGGCCGATGTGCACATTGTGCGCGACCTGCACGCCGTTATCGAGCCGGGTGCCGTCGCCGATGCGCGTGTCCCGCGTCGAGCCGCGGTCGACCGTGGCATTGGCGCCAATTTCGACGTCGTCGCCGATCAGCACGCGGCCCAACTGCGGCACGGTCTGGAACCCGGCCGTGGTGATGGCGAAGCCGAAGCCCTCCTGGCCGATGCGCGCGCCCGGATAGACATATACCCGTGCCCCGAGGATCGCATGGCTGAGCGTCGCATTGGCGCCGATGCGGCAGCCCGGCCCGATGATCACGCCCGCACCGACCACTGCACCGGGACCGATGCAGCAGCCGGGTCCGATTTCGGCGCCAGCCTCCACGACGGCCATCGGGCCGACCTCTGCGCTCGGGTCCAGCATGGCGCCGGGATCGACGAAGGCGGCGGGGTGCACACCGGGCCGGGCATCCGGCCTTGGATGAAACAGCCCGGCCGCCAGTGCCCAGCCAAGATAGGGGTTGCCGGTCACGAGCGCGACGCTGGACGCCGGCACGTGCTCCCGCAGGTCTGGGTGGACAATGACGGCGCCCGCCCGAGTGTCGCGCAACGACGTCAGATGACGGGCATGGCCGATGAAAGCGAGATCGTCAGGCCCGGCGCGCTCCAGCCCCGACACGCCCTGCAGCCAGCCGGTCCGGTCCGGCGGTTGTGCGCCGGCGACGCGCGCGACCGTGGCGAGGTCATGCGGACCCGTTTGGGTAAAGAACCTGGCGTGCCCAACCTCATTCGCTCGCATGCCGCGCTTCCGACGTTAAATGCGACGAACATCACATGTCGCCATTCGTGGGACAATATGTTGCGAGCTACTAACTTTCGGTAAATGCTGCCTCCAGAGTTCAGAATATACTTTCGGCGGGCGCGGCGCTTGACGTCCGCTGTTGCAAACCCAGCTCGGGTTGCGCTCCCGATCGTTAGACAGCATCCCAGAATGCGTTAAGGATCGTTTCTCTCTCGTGAATATCAGCCCAGCGTGCAATCCTGGTTCGTGCAACGATAGGCTGCGCCGCATGTCACCGCTCGGCACCCCTCAACATTTAAGGCTTTGCCAATGAATGTGCTTTCCTTGCAGGACAGCGATCCGGCTACGGAGACGCCCGAGCCCTTCTCCGTCTCGGCGTCCGTCTCCCTACAGGAACGGCGCTACCGCACCATCAAGAACGGCGACACCTTTGGCGTGTTCGACCATGGCGGCGACATGCTCGCGATGCGCGGCGGCACCGACGGCCTGTATCATCGAGATACGCGGTATCTCTCCCGCTTCGACCTTACGCTTGGCGGCACGCGGCCGCTGCTGCTCAGCGCCAACCTGGGCAGGGACAACGTGATGCTCACGTCCGACCTGTCCAACGCCGCCGCCTCCGACCTGGGCCCGGCCGCGCTGGACCAAGGCGTCATCCACGTGCAGCGCTCGCTGTTCCTGGGCGAAAGCGCCTGCCACGGACGCCTCGCCATCCGCAATTTCGCCTTCACGCGCAACCGGGTGCGGATCGAGCTGCGCTTCGACGCGGACTTTGCCGACCTGTTCGAGGTGCGCGGCATGCACCGCGAGCGCCGGGGCGAGCGGATGCCGGCGGCCGTCACGGAGGACAGCGTCACCCTGTCCTATCGCGGCCTCGATGGGTTGGTGCGCGCGACGCGCCTCTCCTTCGAGCCAGCGCCGCAGGCGCTCACGCCGGGGTCGGTGGTGTTCGAGCTGGAGCTTGAGCCGCGGGGCCGGGCGACGATCTTCCTGGAGGCGGCCTGCCTGGCGCCGGACGGCGCATCGGCCTCGGGATGGCGTCCGCGCGCGGCGTTCCTGGCCGCCTATGTCCAGGTCAAGCGCCGCCTGCGGGCCAGCACCGCCCGCACCGCCACCATCACCTCGCGCCACGAGGAGTTCGACCAGACGATGGACCGGTCGGCGATCGACCTACGCATGCTGGTTACCGAGAAGCCGACCGGCCCCTATCCCTATGCCGGTATTCCGTGGTTCAGCACCGCCTTCGGACGCGACGCGCTGATCACCGCGCTGCTGACGCTTGCGTTCGACCCGACCCTGGCCGCCGGCGTGCTGCGCTTCCTGGCGCAAGAACAGGCGACCGAGTTCAATCCGGCCTCCGAGGCCGAACCCGGCAAGATCCTGCACGAGACCCGCGGCGGCGAGATGGCGGCGCTGGGCGAAGTGCCGTTCCGCCGATATTACGGCAGCGTCGATTCTACGCCGCTGTTCGTCATGCTCGCCGGCGCCTATCTCGCCCGCACCGGCGATATCGACACCCTGCGCGGCCTGCTGCCGCATATCGACCTGGCGCTCGCCTGGATGGATCGCCGGGCCGACGCCGACGGCTTCATCCGCTATGAGCGCAGCACCGAGGACGGGCTGGCGAACCAGGGCTGGAAAGATAGCTATGACGCCGTCTCGCACGCGGACGGCACCCTGGCGCGCGGCGCGATCGCGCTGTGCGAGGTGCAGGGCTACGCCTACGCCGCGCGCCTGGCCGGAGCGGCGATCGCCCGGCGCACCGGCGACGACGAGCAGGCTGCGCGCCTGGAGATGACGGCCGCCCGCCTGCAGCAGGCGTTCGAGGCGCAGTTCTGGTGCGAGCGCCTGGGCACCTACGCGCTGGCGCTGGACGGCGAGGGACGGCAATGCCAAGTGCGGTCCTCCAACGCCGGGCAGGTCCTGATGACCGGGATCGCGGCACCCGACCGGGCTGGCCTGGTGGCAGGGGGGCTGATGCAGTCGCGGCTGTTCAACGGCTGGGGCATACGCACGCTCGCGTCCGATGAGGCGCGCTATAACCCGATGTCGTATCACAACGGCTCCGTCTGGCCGCACGACAACGCGATGATCGCGCTCGGCATGGCCCGGATGGGCTTGCGGGCTGGGACGGCCCGCCTCTTTGACGGGCTGTATGCGGCCTCGGGGACGATGGACCTGCGCCGCCTGCCGGAGCTGTTTTGCGGCTTTCACCGGCGGCCGGGCCAGGGACCCACGTCCTACCCGGTGGCATGCACGCCGCAGGCTTGGGCGGCTGCCACGCTTCCGGCCCTGGTGCAGGCGAGCCTCGGCCTGAGCTTCGACCCTGCTGCACGAATCGTGCGCTTTGACCGTCCCAGCCTGCCCGCCTTCGTCGACAGCCTTATTTTGCGCAATCTCTCATTGGGCGGCGCGTGGGTGAGCGTGTCCATCAGCCGCACGCCGGGTCAGGTTTCGCTCAGCGTGCTTGAGCGCGAGGGCGACATCCAAGTGGTGACGACGAACTGATACGGTCGAATACTGGGATGGAGACTGCACGACGCTAGGCGAACCCTAGGCAAACCCGCTATTTCCTGCACCATTGCCTCTGCAACGCAATCACTTGCGGAGGGCGTCGTGCTTGAGCAGCATTACATCCCGGAGCCGCTGTCGAGTTTGCCGGATGACGCCGGCAGCATGGCGATCTTGCAAGCCCTCGTGCGCAATGCGCTCGAGGCCATCCCCGAAGGCACCTATCGCGCCGGCTGCGTTGCGGTGCGGCTGTTCGGCCGCGACCTTGTTTACGTCGCGCATCCGGACCTCGTGCGCCGCGTGCTCACCGATCCCGACACCTTCGGCCAAAGCGACGTGATGCGGCGTTCCCTCTCGCCTTTGCTGGGAAATGGCGTGCTGACGGCCGACGGAGCGCGCTGGCGGCACCAGCGCCGGGCCGCCGCTTCGGCGTTCCGCAACGAGGAGGTGCTGCGGCTGCTGCCGCTCATGACTGCCGCCGCCGAGGCCGCCTGCGACCGCTGGTCGGCCCAGCCCGAACCGGCAGCGCCAGGACAGACGGTCAACGCGGCGAAGGAGATGATGCGAGCGACGCTCGACGTCATCCTCGGCGCGCTGCTGCCGGACGCCGAGACGTTCGACCGGACGCGCTTTGGCGACGCGCTGACGACCTATCTCGAGCAAAGCACCTGGCATCTGGCGCTCAGCCTGCTGCGGGCGCCGCACTGGCTGCCCTACCCCGGCCGCGGCGTCGGCGCGCGGGCGGCGCTGGAGGCGCGCGGCCTGGTGCTGGACGCTCTTCGCAACAGCCCTGGCGGCAACAAGCCTAGCGACAGCTCTGGGGGCAACAACTCCGGGCTGCTCGGCCTGCTGCGCTCCCACGTCGATCCCGAAAGCGGACGCGCGTTCACCGAAACCGAGCTGTTGGACAACCTGCTGACCTTCGTCGCCGCCGGGCACGAGACGACGGCGACCACCCTGGCCTGGGCGCTGTTCCTCCTGGCGAAGCACCCCGCCATCGAGGCCCAGGTGCTGGCCGAGATCGCCGCCATAGCGCCGACCGGACCGCTGGACGCCGACCGCCTTGCGGCGCTCACGACGACGCGGCGGGTCGTGCAGGAGACGATGCGGCTCTATCCCGCCGCCCCGCTGCTGCTGCGCACCG
>CAXTJW010000214.1:0-6621 GCA_964244305.1 uncultured Acetobacteraceae bacterium | reverse complement strand
TGCGGACCGACAACGCACGGTTGCGCGCCGAGAACGAACGCCTGCGCCGCTGGCAAGCCGTCGCCCTGACGCTCGAGGCGGAGAACGCCACCCTGAAGGCGAACCTGAGCTGGATTCCGGACGCGGCGCCCTCCTATGTCACGGCCCGTGTCGTCGCCGATGCCGGCGGCGTCTATGCCCGCGCCGTCCTCCTGTCCGTCGGCCCGAACCATGACTTGGCCAAGGGCCAGATCGCGCTCGACGAACGCGGCCTTGTCGGCCGGATCACCGAGCTCGGGCAGCGCAGCGCCCGCGTGCTGCTGCTGACCGACATGAACAGCCGCATCCCGGTCAATCTGGAAACCAGCCACGGCCGCGCCATCCTGATCGGCACCAATGGTCCGCATCCGCGTCTGATGCATTGGCCCGAGGGAGCGGCGCCCGTCGAGGGCGAGCGCGTCGTGACCTCGTCCGAGGCCCAGGCCTTCCCCGCCGGGCTGCCGGTCGGCATCGTGCACTACAGCAGCGGCAACGTGCCGGAGGTCGACACCGCGGCGCGTCTCGACCGCCTCGACATGGTGCGGATCTTCAACTATGGACTACGTGGGTTGACCCCGCCGGAGCCGGCCGCACGCTCGCCGGAACGGCGCGGTAAATAGGCGTGAACACGCACCGCAAGCCAGGCATCCGGCCCCGCCTCACGCTGTGGCGCCCGTTCGACGTAGCCTCGCGCCAGGTATTGCCCATGGCGTGCACGGCACTGCTGCTGCTGCTCGCTGCCGCGCCGCTTGGGCTGCCCAGTCAGGCGCAGTTGCAGCCGGCGTTGGCCGTCGCTTGCGTGTTCTTCTGGTCGCTGGTCCGGCCCGGCAGCATGCCGCCCCTCGCCGTGTTCGTGCTGGGCCTATTCTGCGACCTCCTGAGCCTGTCGCCGCCCGGCGTCTCCGTGCTGATCCTGCTGATGACGCATGGGTTGGCGCTGCGATGGCGGCAGGCGTTGGCGGGGCAGGGCTTCTTCGTGGCCTGGCTGGCGTTCATCGCCGTGGCCGCGGCCGCTTCGGCTGCGGAATGGCTGATCACAAGCCTGCTGCGGCTCGAGATGCTGCCCGGCACTCCGGCATTGCTGCAATTCGCCTGGACGGCCGGGCTCTATCCGACCCTGGCTGCCCTGTTCAGCGGTGCCCATCGCAGCCTGGCCGATCCGGACCGGGCCTGACGTGAGCACCAACCGAAAAGCGACGAAGCGGACCGGCGTGTTCACCCGGCGCGCGCTGCTGCTCGGGGCTGGCCAGCTCGGCGTGTTCACCGCGCTGGGCGTGAAGCTGTATCAGGTGCAGGTCGTCGAGGGCGCACGCTATACGACGCTGTCCGACAGCAACCGCATCAGCGCGCGGCTGATCGCGCCGGCGCGGGGCCGCATCCTGGACCGCTTCGGCACCGTCGTGGGCGGCAACCGGCTGAACTGGCGCGCTTTGCTCACCGCCGAGCAGACCGCGGACGCCGATGCGACGCTCGACGCATTCGCCCGGATCATGCCGATCGCCGACCACGAGCGCGCCCGCATCGAGCGCGAGCTGCGCGGTCGCCGGCACTTCATCCCCGTCACCTTGCACGAATTCCTGACGTGGGAGGAGATGGCGCGGATCGAGGTGAACGCCCCAGATTTGCCGGGCGTCTATGTCGACGTCGGCACGACGCGGATCTATCCGCAGGGCCCGGCGCTCGCGCATGTCGTCGGCTACGTCGCGCCGCCGAACGAGGCGGATGTCGCGGACGACCCGCTGCTGTCGCTGCCCGGCATCCGCATGGGCCGGGCGGGCATGGAGAAAGCGCAAGAGGCGAAGCTGCGCGGCCACGCCGGCGCCGTGCAGATGGAGGTTAACGCCGTGGGCCGGGTCATCCGGGAGCTGGACCGGCAGGAGGGCACGCCGGGCCAGGATCTGGGCCTCACGATCGACATGGGCCTGCAGAACTCGGTGCTGGCTCGCCTGGGCGACGAGAGCGCGTCGGCGGTGGTGATGGACGTACGCAACGGCGAGGTGCTGGCGATGACGACCAACCCGTCGTTCGACCCCAGCCTGTTCAATTCCGGCGTCAGCCAGGCGCAATGGGTGGAGTGGACCAGCAACCGGCGCGCGCCGCTGATCAACAAGGCGGCGGCGGGGCTGTATCCGCCGGGCAGCACGTTCAAGATGGTCGTGGCGATGGCCGCGCTGGAGTCCAAAGTGATGACGCCCGCCAGCCGCATCACCTGCCCGGGCTTCCTCGACGTGGGCGACACGCGTTTCCACTGCTGGAGCAAGCACGGCCATGGCTCGCTCGATATGCGCGGCGGGCTGAAGAACAGTTGCGACGTGTTCTTCTACGAGACCGCCCGCCGCACCGGGATCGACCGGGTCGCCGCGATGGCCAACCGGTTCGGCATCGGCGTCGACCTCGGGATCGAGCTGCCCGGCGCTCGCAAGGGGCTGATGCCGAACCGCGCCTGGAGCCTGTCGCAGGGCAGGGCGTGGAACATCGGCGACACCATCAGCTGCGGCATCGGCCAGGGCTACATCCAGACGACCCCGCTGGCGCTCGCGACCTATGTGTCGCGGGTTGCCAGCGGCCGGGCGGTGCAGCCGCATTTGACGCGCCAGGTGGGCGGCGTCGTGCAGGGCGGCGCGCAGCCGGCGGATTGGCCGTCGCTCGACTTGCCGGAAACAGCGCTGCATCTGGTGCGCGAGGGCATGTGGGCGGTGGTGAACGAGGGCGGCGGGACCGCGGCGATCGCCCGGATCAACCTGCCGGGCATGCAGTTGGCGGGCAAGACCGGGTCGAGCCAGGTGCGCCACGTGTCGCGGGAGTTGCGGGAACATGGCAATTACCGGTCGGACAAGCTGCCGTGGGAGTTCCGGCCGCACGCGCTGTTCGTGTGCTACGCGCCGTACGATGCGCCGCGCTACGGGGTCGCGGTGGTGGTCGAGCATGGCAACGCCGGTGCGGCGGCGGCTGCTCCGCTTGCCCGCGACATCATGATCGACGTGCTGACCCGCGACCCGGCCGGCCACCAGGACGCGCCGGCCCAGCGTGTGGCGGAGGCAAGGACATGATTGCGGGAGAGCAATCGTGATCGCGGGAGAGCAATCGTGATCAGCCAGCGGCGGCTTATCCGGGCGGAACCGTCCTTTGGCTTCGCGACCAAGCTATGGCAGGTGAGCTGGACCTATGTCGCGCTGCTTTGCGTGCTGGCCGGCATCGGCTACGTGGCGCTGTTTTCCGCGGCCGGCGGCTCGCCGGAGCCCTACGCAACCCGGCACATCGTCCGCTTCGGCTTCGGCCTTATTATGATGCTGTGCGTCGCCCTGGTCGACATCCGCATCATCGCGCGGCTGTCCTGGCCGGTTTATGGCGTTTCGGTCGCGCTGCTGGCGCTGGTGCTGCGCATGGGCCACGTCGGCAAGGGGGCGCAGCGCTGGCTCGACCTGGGCGGCCTGCAGATGCAACCGAGCGAGCTCGCCAAGATCGGCATCGTGATGGCGCTGGCAGCGTGGTTCCACCGGGCGAGCTGGGAGCGTATGGGCAACCCGTTCTTCCTGATCCCGCCGATCATCGTGGTGCTGGTCCCGGTCGCGCTCGTCTTGAAGGAACCCAACCTGGGCACCGCCGCCATCACCGCCATCGTCGGCGCGGCGGTGTTCATGGCGGCGGGCGTGCGCTGGTGGAAAATGGCCCTGGTCACCTTGCCGGTGCCGTTCCTGGCGCAGTTCGCCTTCGCCCACATGCACGACTACCAGCGCGCCCGCATCACGACGTTCCTCAATCCGGAGAGCGACCCGCTCGGCGCCGGATACAACATCATCCAGTCGAAGATCGCGCTCGGCTCCGGCGGCATGTGGGGCAAGGGCTTCCTGCAGGGCACCCAGGCCCACCTGAACTTCCTGCCCGAAAAACAGACCGACTTCATCTTCACCATGCTGGCCGAGGAGTTCGGCCTGGTCGGCAGCCTTGTTGTATTGGGTGTGCTGGCGTGCATCGTCGCCGGCGGGATGCTGATCGCGCTGCGATGCCGGCATCGGTATGGACGGCTGCTGGCGCTCGGCATCTCGGCCAATTTCTTCATGTATGCCTTCGCCAACGTGGCGATGGTGATGGGCGTGATCCCGGTCGGCGGCGTGCCGCTGCCTTTGGTGTCGCATGGCGGGTCGGCGATGCTGACAGTCATGTTCGGCTTCGGCCTGCTGATGTCCGTGCACGTCCATCGCGACGTGGAGTTCGCCGACCGGTCCGAGGACTAACGGGACGTGGCTGGGCCGCGTCTGCTGCGGGCGTTCCGCGCCACCGATTATGCCGCAGCGGGCGTGACGGTGCGGATCGGCCGGCGCAGCGCTGCGGCCGATCGGCTGCTATACGCCCTTGGCGCGCGATGCGGCGCGTTCCTGACGGCGTGGAACCCCGGCGCGCGACGGCGGCCGCCGGGTCAGAACAGGCGCGCGGACCTGGCGCTGCGCCGCTGGCTGCGGCGATTGCGTGCGGAGCCCGGCTTCGGCAGCGGGCCCGGTTGGCAGGAGGCGCATTGGCTGGTGGCGGCGGACCTGCGCCGCGTCGCCGTGCTCGCCCGCCGCTTTCGCCAGCTGGGGATCGTCGTCGTGCAGCGTGGGCAGAAGGCTAGGCTGCGTCTCTTTCCGATCGCGGCGTCAACGCAGCCGGTTGATCCGACGCCGTCTTGGCCGCAGTCAGCAGCGCGGCCGCCCGTTCGATCGACCGAATTACCTTCTCGCCCGCCTGGCGCACCGCGGGATCGGCGTTTTCGATCAGCCGGTCCGATATGATGAGCGCCGGGGAAAGTGCGCCGCGAAGGTCGTGCCGCAGTCCGGCCGCCTGTTTCTCGATCGCCTCGAACCGTGCCTGGGCGGCGGTCACGGGATCCGGGAGTGCCGGGGCAGGCCTCGGCGTCGCCGCATAGAGTACCAGCCCGACGCAGCCCGACGATGCCATGGCAGCCAGCAGAAACGGCACGCCTGCGCCCATCAGCGCCAGCGCTGCCCCGACGGCTCCGAACGCCGACGCGGCGCCAATCAGCGGGATGCGCAGCTTGGTTGCCATGATCACATGGTAACAGCAGCAATCCTTGTAGCTCAAGGGGGCGCAGGGCGCGCAATCCGCCCAGGGCTGCATTCTCATGGCCGCATTCAGGGCCGCATTGACGCACCCCCTCCCGGGCGACTATAAGCCGCGCCTTGTCATAGGGGATTGCCGGGCCGGCCTGTCCGGGATGGCCCCTGTCCGGCTGCCGAGCGGCGCACCCGCTTGGCTCGAGGCCGCACCACTGAGATCGGAGTCCCGTCGTGAAGCGCACGTATCAACCCTCTAAGCTGGTCCGCAAGCGCCGTCACGGCTTTCGCGCCCGCATGTCCACCGTCGGCGGGCAGCGCGTGCTGGCGAACCGCCGCGCCAAGGGCCGCAAGCGCCTTTCCGCCTGAAACGGCCGGTGCTGCCATGGCGCCGGATGCCGTCGGGCTGGCCGACTCGGTCAGGCCAGCCGAGCGCCTGAAGCGCCGGGCCGAGTTCCTGCGCGTCGCCAGCAAGGGCCGCAAGGCGCCGGTGCACGGGTTGGTGCTGCAGGCCTTGGCCCGCGATGACGCCGGACCCGCGCGCATCGGATTCACCGTGACGAAAAAGGTCGGCAATGCCGTGATTCGCAACCGCACGAAGCGCCGGTTGCGGGACGCTGCGCGCCTGTTGCTGCTCACGGCGCCGGTCCGAGGCGTGGATCTGGTGCTCATCGGCCGCGACACGACGCGGGCGCGGCCATTCACCCTGCTGATCGACGATCTGCGCCGCGCCTTGACCAAGGCGGGGGTGTCTTGATCGCGGGATTGCTGGTGCTGGGCGTGCGGGTCTATCAATGGACGCTGCGGCCCTTCATCGGCGCCCATTGCCGTTTCGAACCCACCTGCAGCGCCTATGCGATTGAGGCGCTGCAAACCCATGGTGCGGCCGCCGGCTCCGTTCTCGCGGCCCGGCGCGTGCTGCGCTGCAATCCCTGGCATGACGGCGGGCTCGACCCGGTGCCGCCGTGCCGATGCTCCCGGAAAGTGATGGCCCTGTGATGGACCAGAAACGTCTGTTCATGGCGATCGCCATCTCGATCGCGATCCTGCTCGGCTTCCAGTTGCTGCTGCCCAAGCCGCCACGGCCGCAGCAGGCCGCCTTGGAGACGACCCAAACCACTCCGACCAACGCCACGCCGCGTCCGACCGGCGAGATCGCGACACCCGGCACGCAGCCCACCCCGGTGCCGCCGCCGCGCGAAGTTCCGCGCCTGCCAATCGCGGCGCCGCGCGTGCAGGGCAGCATCAGCCTTGTCGGCGCGCGGCTCGATGACCTCGTGCTGCGCGATTACCATGACCAGGTCGACCCCGACTCGCCGCTGGTCCGCCTGTTGGAGCCGCGCGCCGATCCACAGCCTTATTACGTGCAGTTCGGCTGGACCGCAGACAACGCCGGCGTGAAGGTACCTGACCTCGATGCGGTCTGGACCGCCTCGGCTCCGCAGCTGACGGTCGCGACGCCGGTGACTTTGTCATGGGACAACGGCGCCGGGCAGGTGTTCGAGATCGCGCTGTCGATCGACGACTACTACATGTTCACCGCCGAGCAGCG